>JABGTE010000143.1 GCA_018647445.1 Gammaproteobacteria bacterium | reverse complement strand
CGGTATAAAATTGCGGAGACCGTAAAGGCTCCCAAGCAACGAGATGCCTGCGATTCTCTAGGCGAAACCGCACCATCAACTCCGCCAAGGATGGGCGCAATAGCGTCACAACCAAGCGCTCGGTTTCGATTCTTGGAATGACAAGGTCAGAAAGCTTTCCGGCTGGCATGTTGGCCTTAACCCGATTGACGCGATGTGAGTCGCTTCGTCAACACAAGGTATTCGGTTTGGTGATGAAAAAAGCGCGCAGTTTCCTCGAAGCCGAGGCTTTGATACAACCGCACAGCACGCTGATTAAAGACCGCAACTGTCAAGCGCAAAGCTTCGGGCGCAAAGGTATTGATGCCAAAGTTTAAGATGGCTGCAACGAAGGCGCTGCCATACCCCTGTCCAATGTGATTTGGGTGTAAGCCCAAGCCAATATCCAACGCCGGCGCGGTGTAATCGCCGCCAGGCAGTTGTCCATCTGCGCCAAAAGAGGCATAACCGGCGAGTTGCCCATCATACTCGATACCGTGAAACTGCCACTTAGGGTCGATTAAGTTTTCGATGGCGCCGGGATAGGCCGGTGGCGGATTGTAAAAGTCTAGGGGCGGCGCATAACGGAAGCTCAGGACCTCAGCGGCTTGGCTGTGGGTTAAGGGCATAAATTTGAATGCATTTTGATCCATCAGCCGGCGCTGTAGCCGCCGTCTACGGGCAGAATAACGCCGGTTACAAAGTTCGCGCTTTGAGACGCCAAAAAAACCGCAGCACCTGCGAGTTCTTCGGGTTGACCAAATCTTCCGGCAGGGGTTCTGGTCAAAATATTTTCATAAAAAGGTGGGTCGCCTTGCACAGCTTGGGTCATATCGGTATCAATCCATCCTGGAATAATAGCATTGACTTGAATTTGATTCGGGGCCCAAGCCACGGCGAGCGCTTTAGTCATTTGAACAATGCCGCCTTTACTGGCGCTGTAGGATGCCACTCTCGCACCGCCGAAAATCGAGTACAACGAGGCGATATTGATAATTTTTCCCGGATGGCCACTCACAGATTGGTCCTGTAAATCCGCAAAGGCATCTTGGCAGCACCAAAATACGGATTTCAAGTTGGTATCCAGAACGGCGTCCCAGTCTGCTTCACTGATATCTTCTGGTGGCGTGCCAATTGCGATCCCCGCATTGTTGACCAGGATATCGACGGGTCCCAAAGTTTCTCGAACTTGGCGAAACAGTTGCTGGATGGCCCCGCGGTCACGAATATCGCAAATTTCGGCGCGGCAGTTGGGTTGAAGGTGCTGTAAAACCTGTAAAGCGGCAGCATTTTTTGCGACGTCTCGACCCGTTATGACAACCGCAGCTCCGGCTTCAGCAAGTCCCTTCGCGATCCCCAAGCCGATACCACCGTTGCCACCGGTCACCACCGCGACAGTATGATCAAGTTTTAGTGTCTTCATTGGTGACTAGCCTTCCTTGCCTAACAGCGTCAAACTATGGCGGTATCTTTGAGAATCTGCAATGACCCAAGCTTATTTTTATCAAGCGCCCTACGCCAAAACGGTCAACGCTGTGGTTACCGCCGTGGTTACTTCGGGGACTGGCTGCGAGATCTACTTTGATCGAACGATCTTTTATCCTATGGGGGGTGGTCAACCAGGCGACGTCGGTGCGATTCGTTTCAATGAGCAGACGGTTGCGATAACGGATACGCGCAAAGACCCAAACTTCGGCATCCAGCATATCACCGCGACGCCGATCGAGGCCTTGCCAGAAAACGGCATGACGGTCTCACTCGAGTTGGATTGGACGCGCCGCTACAAGCACATGCAGATGCACACAGCGATGCACCTGATGGGTGCGCTGATTGATGCACCGGTCACCGGTGGGCAAGTGGGCGTCGATAAAAGTCGTTTGGATTTTGATGTTGGTGATTTGCAATTGGATAAAGGGGCGCTCACCGAACAACTGAATGAAATGATTACGAGTGGCACGGACTTAGCGTTCGAGTGGGTTGCTGAGGCGGTACTCGATGCCCAGCCAGACTTGGTTCGAACGATGTCGGTAGCACCACCTCGGGGCGCTGGTGATATTCGAATGGTGCGAATCCCGGGGATCGACTATCAGCCTTGCGGTGGCACCCATGTGCGGTCGCTCAGTGAGATTTCGCCCATGATTGTTTCAAAAATAGAGAATAAAGGTCGTCAAAACCGGCGAGTTCATCTGGTTTTTGCTTAGCCTGACCGGACAAGTCATGCACGATCCCCTCAGATTTTGTGGAGGCTGCGGACGCGATGTCGTTATAAAATTTGACCGCCGCGGTAAAAACGGCAATACAGGAGTCGAAAACATAGATGTTTGAACAAATTAGCAGTGCCATGCTTTGGATTGATCAGAGCCTTGCGGTTGCGGCAGAGCTGGCGTGGGGCACGCCGCTCGTGCTGCTGATCCTTGGAGGCGGCATCTATTTTCTCGGCCTTTCCCGACTGCTGCCGTTTCGTTACCTAGGCCACAGCATTGCTTTGCTGCGCGGTAAGTTTGACCACAAAGATGACCCGGGGGATATCTCCCACTTTCAGGCCTTATCCAGCGCGCTGGCCGGAACCATCGGCATGGGCAATATCGCAGGCGTTGCGGTCGCAATTTTTGTAGGCGGCCCTGGCGCGATCTTTTGGATGTGGATGACCGCGATTGTTGGGATTGCCACCAAGTTTTATACCTGCAGTCTGGCGGTTATGTATCGGGGTCTTGATAGCCAAGGTAACCTGCAAGGTGGCCCGATGTATGTGATTACTGAAGGCCTCGGCCCACGCTTTAAGCCCTTGGCGACCTTCTTCTGTGCGGCCGGTATGATCGGTTGCCTGCCGATGGTTCAGGTCAACCAGTTGGTCCAAACCATTCGAGAAGTGGTGTTCATTGATCAGGGTTGGCTGGATCCCGCGCACAGCATGCTGTTTAATTTTTCGGCTGGGTCAGTCTTGGCGGTAATTGTCGCCATTGTGATTTTTGGTGGGCTCCACCGCATCGCTGCCGTTGCCGGCCGATTAGTACCCACAATGTCGGTGCTCTACATCGGTGCTGCGCTGTTTGTCATCGTGACCAATTTGGATCAGGTCCCAGGCATTTTATGGCTGATTATTACCGATGCCTTTACGGGGACTGCTGTGGCCGGTGGCGCGATTGGCGCCGTGATTTCAAATGGCGTCCGCCGCGGTGTATTTTCGAATGAAGCGGGTGTCGGAACCGAGGCCATGGCGCATGGTGCGGCCAAAACTCAAGAGCCTATTCGCGAAGGTCTTGTGGCAATGGTTGGGCCGATTATTGATACGCTCTTCATTTGCACCTGCACGGCAATCATTATTTTACTCTCCGGGGTTTGGCAGTCTGGGGATGCGAATGGCGTGACGATGACCGCTCGTGCTTTTCAAGAGATGATCCCGCATGTCGGTCTTGTGATTCTGGTGACCTGCATTTTCTTTTTTGGCATCAGTACGATTTTTAGTTACAGCTACTATGGCGCGAAATGCCTTGGATTCTTGATTGGCGCTGAACGGCAACACTATTACAACTATTTGATTATTGTTATGACGGTCGTTGCGGCCATGATGTCGATCGATGCCATGGTCAACCTGATTGATCTGGCGTTTGCTTGCATGGCGATTCCAACAATGATTTCAGCGCTGCTGCTGAGTCGTCGGGTGATGGCGGCGGCTCGAGTGTACTTCAGCAAACTCGACGCGGGTTAAAATACGCCAGCCTCAAGCCCCGCGGCAAAGGTCGCGCCAAGTGTTTCGCAGGCCGCGAGATCGTCCTCAGTGGGCGGTCCAACGACAATGATCGGCGGCTGCACTTCTTTGAAGCGATATCCCGTGCAAATTTTTCTAATGCTGGCTAGAGCGCCCTGCCCGTCTAAACCGGTGCCGATGACGATACTGATCGACCGCCCGCCAACCTGATCCTCGGTTGGATAAAAGGTGCGTTCGAAAAAATCTTTTAGTGCGCCGGCCATGTAACCAAAATGCTCAGGGCTCACAAAAATGGTAGCGTCAGCCCACAGCAAATCGGCCTCGTCCGCGGCGAAAGCCGTTCTAATGCGCAGGGTTACATTGCCCGGATCACGTTCAACGCCCGCTTGAATGGCATCCGCTAATCGTTGATTGGTGCCGCTGCGGCTATGGTAAATGAGTAACAAGTGCTTTTGAGAAGCGCTCATGATTTGTTCTGTACTCCTGTCCTGTGCGTGACTGGCTTGAGGTCAGCTTGGGGTGAAAAAATCGGTTTGATTTCGTTACATCCTGCTGTTGGTTTCTAAGGGCGTCTATCTGCGCGCTTGATTGGGCGCGCCATGTCCTTCTGCATTCGCGCAGGCTTCGGGCTGCACTGCCGCTCGAGCTGGTTAGCCTATGCCATCGGAGGGGTTTACCCGTTCCAAGCGGATCGCGTTGGCGGCTATGGGGCGGTAGAACGGCACTTCTAGATTCCGGCTGGCAACCGCCTCAGCAAAGACTCGGCCGGCGCCGTCAAATCGGCTCTCGTGGCACGGGCACTGAATCGGCGCGGCCGCTTGATCCGGATGAATCGCGACCTCGCAGCCTAAATGGGTACAATTGCTGTAGAACACAAAAACGTCTGTGCGGTGGGAGCGCTCTGGATTCTGTGCGAACTGCGGTTGGCTTGAGGCTTGGCTCAAGGGGTCTTTGAGTCCGCTGGCCTCGGCGGTTTGTGTCCAGCCCACACCTCGTTTAAACACGATCACCGTTCTGCCGAGCCAGGACACTGATTTCCATTCCCCGATGGCAAGTTCCTGATAGTCCACCTCCAAAAAACCGTCTTCGCTTAGCCCCGGCATGAGAACTTTAAAAAATGGATAGGCTAAAAATCCCAGTCCAGTAATTGAGAAACCCTGAACCCAGCGCAAGAGCAGCTTTCGGCGATTTGGATTTTGGGGTTCAAGCATAGGTCAGCAATTATCTGGTCGGATTATTAGTATTATCGCAGAGCGCGCCACCAAGACAAACCGATAGCGTCACAGAATACTGCGAGATATGGGTTATGATCAAAAATTTGAGGCGATATGCAACATAAAATACTGGCCATCGACTTGGATGGCACTTTACTCGATGGTCACGTACTACAACCTGAACATCGGGGCGCGGTCCAGCGTGCACAAGCCGCGGGGTTTAAAATCATTATCGCAACTGCGAGATGGCGCCAGATGGCAGAGTCCATACAACAAGAAATTGGTTGTTCGGATTTGATTATTGCTTGCAACGGCGCTCAGCTGTTCGACCCGAAAACGGGTGTCGATTTGCTCGATGATAGACTGCCCGTTGCCTTTAGCGAGGCTTTATCTGATGCGCTTAAGGGGCTTTCTGGATTTGCAAGTGCGACCCTTCAGGACGAAACCTTAATTTATTCCGACCAAGCCCCGCCCCGCGTTGAATGGCCGAATGCGTTACGGGCGGTTGATGTATTGCCAAGTTTCAAAAATGAAGCGCCAAGAATTATGACGGTCCAAGGTGATGAGATGGTGGCGGCAGCACGCCAGCTTTTGGCCGGTCCAGAGCATCGATCTATTTTGGCGCTCGACTCAATCGGACCTGGCGGCAAAATCGTGATGACGTTTACGGCGCAAACAGCGAACAAAGGCCGGTGTTTGCAGAAAGCGTGCGCGTCGCTCAATCTAACGACCGAATCCGTTATCGCGTTTGGTGACTCAGAGGGTGATCTCGATCTCTTTGCCGCGGCGGGCCTATCGGTCGCCATGGGTCAGGCTTCAAAGCGCGTGCGAGCTGCGGCTGACTGGGTGACTGACGCCAATACCGAGCATGGCATCAAAACGTTTTTAGATCGTTATTTTAAGGGAGAGATCAGTGGAAATCAGCCTACTTAAAGCGACCGACGGCGTAAACCTTCAGCTTTATCGATGCATGCCCGCGGGAGCGCCACGCGGGCTGATTTATCTTGCCCACGGCATGGGGGAACACGCCCGTCGGTATGCCTCGATCATGCAGGCGTTAGCAGCGGCTGGGTTTGTTGTCGTTACCAACGATCATAGAGGTCACGGTGAGCACTGTACGGCATTGGGCGACTTTGGATCGGACGGTTGGTCACGTGTACTTGCCGACACCCGTGAAATTATTGCGCATTGGCAGACGTTGTACCCGAATTGCCCCTTAATTCTGATGGGGCACAGTATGGGTGCTATGGTGGTTCAGCAATGCCTGCTTGCGCCCCCTAACGGATTGTCTGCTGTGGTGCTCTCTGGCTCTGCAGGTCGAATGCCTGCTCTGCTCTATCGGGTTTTTTTAAAGGTTCTGACCTTTGAGCACTGGCGAACCAAGGGTGGTGATAGCCCTCTGCTTGATTACCTGTTATTCGGGTCGTTTAATCGCGCTTTTTCAAAGCAAGGCCAGCGGACCGGGTTCGAGTGGTTAAGTCGTGATGATCAGTCTGTCGCGCGCTACCACCAAGATCCCTTTTGCGGGCGGGTGCCCAATTCAAGGAGCTTGCTCAGTCTGTTTGCCCATGAAGCGGCGCTTTGGCAGCAGCCGATGCCTGATAACATCAAGCCAGGCCTGCCAGTGTACCTGCTGTCTGGTGCGGCCGATCCGGTCCACGCTAAACAAGCAAACCTCACGCGTTTGATCGACTGGTTGCAGGGCTTTGGCGCTCGGGTAGATGCCGATATCTATCCCGCTGCACGCCACGAGATTCTCAATGAAACCAATCGAGACGAGGTGATCTTTAAGTTAATTGACTGGTTGCAGGTTCGCCATGAAATCCGCTCGGACAAACCGCACGCCTGACGGCATGACAGCCCTGACTTGGTCAGGCTCAGCGCGGCGCGGACGCTACAGCGACAAGTTGTGAGCTTGGCGGACGCGCGGTGTCGCCGGCGGCCAGCGTAGTTGCGAGCTTGCCGGTGCTATAAAGCCGACAATAAGCGTTGCACTTTACCATTCGCCGATGCTCTCCATCATGTCCCAGGGCGCTTTGGGAGGCAGTGCCTCGCCTGCTTGCAGAAGTTCTATTGAGATATTGTCAGGAGATCGGATAAATGCCATGCGGCCATCCCGAGGCGGCCGATTAATGACAACGCCGTGGTCCTGTAAGCGCTGACAAGTTTCGTAAATATTGTCGACTTCATAGGCTAGATGGCCAAAGTTCCGGTGGCCAGTGCCTAGGTCATCACCGTCCCAATTATAAGTTAGTTCGACCTGCGCGTCTGGATCACCGGGTGCAGCAAGGAAAATCAAACTAAATCGGCCCGCTTCGATGTCATGACGCCGAACGAGTTCCAGCCCGAGCGCGTCACAATAAAACGTCAGAGACGCGTCAATGTCGTGGACTCGAACCATGGTGTGTAAATATTTCAATGTCTTCTCCTTTCGGCGCGCGGCCGTTGTTTGGATCATTTGAGCTGTACCACTCAATTGGGTCCCCAGTATCAGAGGGGTTCGCCAAGTTACTATCGCGGGTCAAAACCGCCTACGAAAATCGGCGACGAGTACAGGCTCGTGCCATCCCGTAACAGGACTTGGCAAGTGTAATAGTCGCCCGGTCTACCCCCCATGCGGTCTAAATGGGTAATCTGATGCGTTGGGGGTTTCGTCTCAATGGGTGAGTCCGGTTCCGCATCGGCATACCAAAGACTGATTTGGTCAAGATAGCCATCGACGCTTAGCGTTCTGCGAATCCCCTGCCCACGTAAGGTCTCAAGGTCGAATTGTTCGTTAAAACTGGGCGTTGCCGCCGGCGGTCTGTTCGCATCAAAGTAAGTAAGATCTTCATAGCCCTCAGCGAGCGCCAATGTTACGACGGGACCGGGCTGAGGCTCGCCCTTATTGGCGCGCGGCTGATCATCCAAGTCGAATGCGGGTTCTTTGCGCGACGCGGACGAGTCTGTGGCCGCTTTTTTCTCTTTCAGGTCGAGTTGCATCAACGCGCCGGTGCCATGGGTCCAGGTAAGGAAATCTAGTTGCTGTTGATCAGGACTCTGCGAAAACTGGTGGCCGGAAAGTGCCGCTAAATGATCGGCATGGCTTTCAGCCATGGTTAGGTCCTGGAGTCTGATTTGGCCCAACCATTCCCGACCGTTCCTTGGGGTGGAAACCCCAACTGCAAAGGGTTCTGAGTCCGACTCAAGATACAAGAAAAGCTGGCCCTGCTCCTGGCGCTCGAGTCCTTCAATCACCGAGGCATTAGTGTCTGCCGACTTAAATGGCAGCTGTTTTAACAATTCGCCGTTACGAAAGATGCGGGCCCAAAGTGGGCGCTCATTGCTCGTCACTGTAATTTCAGCGGTGCGCTGCGCTTGATGCGGCGCGCGGCCGAATTCGGTGCCGTTAACCAAAAAGGACAGGCCCGCCTTAGTGCCCGAGGTCACAAATGTCTGGCCGCTGGCTAAGGCCTCTAGCCAGGTTTGGCCGGGCCTAACGACAATGGCTGTTTTTGGGCCCTGTTGGTGAGCTCTAGGTTGGAAACTCGTCCTTCGGCTGGTGATACCAAAGGTTTGACCTAACGTTGCAAAATATTCGCTCAGCCATTGATGGCCACTCGGTCCTGAGAGCTGCTCAACAAGCTGAAACTGCCTGCCCCGTCGATCCGTTGTCAGTTCGGGTTGCGCAATACGGAGCGTCGTGTCACCGACCATTAAAATCATAGATTGACCACCCGCCTCGATCGGCTGGATTACGGCCGACAAGCCATTCTCGGCCGGCTTAGGCCTGCTGTTCTGGGTTCGGGTCCCCGTATAAGCAGTTTCTGAGCGCATCGGTGCTTTGCCATGGGGGTCGTTATCCAAAAGCGCTTCAGCGGCCGTATTAATATCAGTTAGCGGGCGAATATTGTTTCCCTCATGGTCGGAGGTTGCCAACTGATGATGATCTGTCGCTGGTGCTGATGTCGCCTTCTCGGCGCCATTCTGATCCATTGAATCCGGTGTATCAGGGGCCTCTGAGGTGGATGGCGCACCCGCGGTTAGCTTGACGCGCGCTAGCGAGGTGTTTTCTAGGGGTAACGCTTGCGTTACCGGGTTGGTAAGAGCCTTCGGCGCGAATGTGTCGGCAGGCGCCGCTAATTGCGGATCGCTAGGGATACGCGGCGCGTTAAAAGAATTCGGTATCGGCGCGGGCTCAGTCAACGCGGTTTGATCCTCGACGCGGTTAGTCCCCGCTTGGCTAACTGATCCGGCTACACCCGATATCAACGGTAGGCTTGATGCTTGAGCAGTCCGTCGTCCTGGCGGGGATGCGCTTTGTTTTTCTATGGTGGTGTTTGGACGGCTTGAAACCGCAGTTTGGCTGTCTTGCACCGAGATTGGCAGCGCGGCGATGAGTTCGCTGAGACTACGTTCAGAGAAATCGGTCCAAATAAGTTGCGGGGGCTCAGGGCGCGCCCAGACGGTGACCGTCTTGCTTAGCAAGCCGCCGCCAGGTGATCTTGCCGAAAACTGATGCCGCCCCAGCGTTTTAACGGTCAAACCTGCTGCGACATAGCGGTTATCTTTTAGATTAATTTCCTTTAGTAACCGATTGTTTAACAACAAATCGAAAGACTGTATTGAGGTTGCCGAGACATTCCCGAGCGCGTCGATCGGCAGAATGTTCAGATCGAACGGCGTATTGACTTCAACTTGTTGGTCAACGCTGATAAGCAACGAAGTGGGCTGCCCGGGAACGAAGGACCGTTGCTCGCCTGGCAACACCTGCCAAGACAGTGCGTTTGGTAATTGCAGTGCAATTGGCAAAGTCAGGGGAGCATCAAGCGCTTTGGCGCCCTGCAGGCGGCTGTAACGAATCTCCAAAGTTTGGCCGGCTGTGAAGGATCCGCTTGCTAGCTCGAATATTAGACTGCGCTGCAGCCCGCGAGCGGATTCTGGCACGACAGCCGTCCAGACCCCGGTTTCCGGGTACGTGAGCGCAACATGGTTTGGGCCATCGGGATCCGTGGTCTGATACCAACTGCCGAGGGCCTTAAAGGCCATTATCTTAAGGCGTGTACCGGGCTCGATTGTTTGATCTAGAATCATTATTTGGCTAACGGAAACGCGTTGAGTCACGTCTAGATTCTGGGACCGCGCAAAAAGCGTCCTGGCTGGGGGATTCAGCTTTTCGCCGACATTGTCGAATAGAGGCTGGGGCGTCGATTCGACAGAGTCATTGACCGCAGGCTGGGTAGATTGAGTGATGGCCGCTTCGAAGCCCAGCAGGTCTGCCCCTCGGAGAGATGCGGGCGATGCGCCCTGCCCGGCGTCTGTGGGGACCATTACACCATCCAAGCGCAGGGGCGGCTGTTGGTGTTGCTCACCTGGACTTTTTGGCGCCAAAGCGCCAGCCGAGGATTGCGCGCTGAGTGCTGATTCGACGCGAGGCAGTTCACCGGGCCCGATAGATGCACCATTTGCGGCACAGCTTGCGGCAGTAAAGGCGGCCAGCAGCGTAAGGCACCAGGGGCTGTGAAATTGATTGAACATTCAAGCTCAGACTTTTAAGACTAAAACGTGATGGATTCCTAGCAGTATAGCATCAGTCACCAATCACAATCGTCCAAAAAAAAGGCCGCTGAGCGGCCTTTTCCAAACGTGACACAATTACTGGTATTGCTTGAGCTCTTCCCGCGCAATCACGCGGCGATGCACCTCATCGGGCCCATCAGCCAAGCGCAATGTTCGTTGCCCTGTCCACATGGCTGCAAGTGGCGTGTCTTGCGACACACCGAGCGCGCCATGGATTTGGATTGCACGATCGATCACTTTGAGCGTCATATTGGGCACGGCAACCTTAATGGCTGAGATGTACTTGCGGGCCTCTTTGTTGCCGATGGTGTCCATCATATAAGCAGCTTTGAGGACGGCCAATCGACACATGTCCAGCTCAATGCGGCTGTCAGCGATTACGTCATAATTGCCGCCCAATTCTGCTAAAGGCTTGCCAAATGCGGTTCGACTTAAAGCCCGTTTGCACAAGAGTTCGAGTGCCCGCTCTGCCACACCGATCGAGCGCATGCAATGATGAATCCGGCCTGGCCCAAGACGGCCCTGGCTGATTTCAAAGCCCCGACCTTCGCCGAGAATAATATTGTCTTTGGGTACTCGAACGTTTTCGAACTTTATATGCATGTGACCGTGGGGCGCGTCATCTTTGCCAAAGACGTACATCGGCCGCAATACGGTGACGCCTTCGGCATCGATAGGGACCAAAATTTGAGATTGTCTTAGATGCTTTGGCGCGTCCGGGTTGGTGATCACCATGGTAATCATTATTTTGCATCTGGGATCGCCTGCACCCGAAATATAATGCTTTTCGCCGTTAATAAGCCATTCATCGCCATCGAGTACCGCGGACGTGCAAATGTTGGTGGCATCTGATGAGGCAACGCCAGGTTCCGTCATCGCAAACGCTGACCGGATCTTGCCTTCAAGTAACGGCTCAAGCCATTCTTTCTTCTGTGCTTCAGAGCCGTAACGTTCCAGTACTTCCATATTGCCGGTGTCGGGCGCGGCGCAATTGAAGACTTCAGACGCAATCGGGTTACGGGCCATGACTTCAGCCAGATGGGCATACTCAAGGTTGCTGACACCGGCGCCGCCTTGGCTTGCTGGCAAGAAGAAGTTCCACAGCCCTGCTTCCTTGGCTTGAGCCTTAAGTCCATCCATAATTTCGTTTTGACGATCGGTTAACTGCCAACGATCTCCAACATCGATCTCATCAAAGTATTCCTCGGTTAGCGGATCGACCCGCTGTTTCACGAACTGATCGATTTTGTCTCGAACAGGAATGAGTCGGTCCGGTATGTCTAGGTCCATCATTGTGGCTTCTCCAATTGGGTGCTGGCTGTTGTTAGATTATTAAATCTTGATCTTGCCCGATACTAACGTTGTCTGATGAGTTTCCGCCAGTGCTATCGATCTGCCTTATAAGGGTTAATCCTTTGGCCGAATTGTCCGTTAGATTAACCGCCAATAAATTTCATAACGGTCGTTTCCCCTTGAAAGGCCAGGCGTTTATCCCCTAATGCTTTCATCAGGATCGTTTCAATTTTGGGTAACGCGATGTCGAGGGGTTCATTTACCAAATCGCCTACATAGGTCCGCGCCGTATTGGATAAGCAGCCATATAAATAGCCGTCGGAGGACAACCTAAGCCGCGTGCAGCTGGTGCAAAAAGGCTCGCTTTCATTGGCGATAATCCCAAAGTGGCCCTTACCTGGTACTTTGTAGCGCACGGCCGTTGAGTCAAACGGCGCATCGGTGCGTTCGAAATCATATTGCGTACCGATTTCATCCAGCAGGTGTTGCATAGAAAGGAATTCGCTCTGGTAGACCGAGTCTTGATTGAGGTGACCCATGCGCATGAGCTCGATATACCGCAATTCGATCCCGCGTTCTAAGCAGTAGTCGAGCAGTGGCAGGATATCTTGTTGATTACTCTGCCGCATTGGCACCATATTGATCTTAATAGCAATGCCGAGCTCGAGCATCCGCTCGATGCCTTTGAGCACGGTTTCAAGATCGCCGCCGCGCGCTATTTGTTTAAACCGCAGCGGGTTCAATGTGTCGAGACTAATATTCAACCGCTTGATGCCGCTTTCAACAATCACGGCTTCTTTTGCGAGCAAGAGCTGCCCGTTGGTTGTGAGGCTGAAGTCCGTTAACGGTAACTGGGCGACGCCCAGTAAAAAGGCCTCGAATTTTGGGGTGACCAGCGGGTCTCCACCAGTCATGCGCAGTTTTTCAAAGCCCGTCGCCGCCTGAATCAACTGGGTAATCTTGAGTAAATCCGTTGCGGATAGCTCGTTTTGTGCCTTCATCAACCGTTTACCATTCGGCACGCAATAGGTGCACGCGTAGTTGCAGGCAGCGGTTAGGCTGACCCGTAGGTTGTTAAAACGACGCCCTAATTTGTCAACGATCATGCAGTCTTTCTGTCCCCAAGCTCGGGCAGCAGTATGGCATGTCTGCGCGAAGCTGAGAAGCCAATGCGTTGGTCGGCGAAGATGCGCTAAACTGCCAGTTCAAAATTTTTGAGACGCACGATGACCTGGCTTTCCAACCTCATTACCCGGTTTTTGAACACGGAGCGTTCAAGGCAAGATTTGCCCCATTGCGATCTAAATGCCTTATCAAGAGCCGCCCATTCGGGTGATGTCATTCTTTTAGAGGGCATGTCGCGAGCGAGCGATGTAATTCGCTGGGTGACGCTATCGCCTTGGACGCATGCGGCCTTGTTTATTGGCCCGCTAAACCAACTGGCCAACCCAGCTTTACGTGAAGCGGTTCAGATCCACTACAGCGGGCCTGAGGATGAGCCCCTTTTGATTGAGAGTTTCCTCGGTCGCGGGACGATCGTGCAGCCATTGAGTCTTTATGAAGGCCAGCATTTACGCTTGGCTCGGCCACGTGCCTTGAAGGCGCCAGATGCCGATCGGGTTGTGGAATATGCGATTTCTCGGATTGGTGCAGCCTATGACGTGCGTCAAATTTTCGATTTACTGCGATTTTTATTTCCTTGGTTTATTCTGCCGAGAAGATGGCGGTCAAGTTTATTTCAATTGAATTCGGGCAAGAGCACAGCCACGGTCTGTTCAACGATGATTGCCGAGGCCTTTGGCCAAGTTCAGTTTCCGATCCTGCCGTTGGTGCTGCGTCAAAGTGATGGTAGCGCAAGGTTTTATCGTCGCAACCCAAAGTTGTGCACCCCGAGCGACTTCGACTATTCGCCTTACTTTGACATTATTAAATATCCGCTCACCGGAAATTTCAGTGGGACTCGATACGATCAAATTGACTGGCATTCCATGACGGAACTAACGCCGCAGCAGCAAGGTCTTTATGTTGATCAATCGTTTACTGCGTCCCAGCATGATATCCAGCACATCGATTAATGCCAGATGGCAATAGGATTGGCTTTTTATCCTTGTTCAGACCCCGTGTCTCTCGGGAACAACCCTTTTGCGGATTGCTCAATTAGCCAGCGGCAGGCTGTTTGAATCCTTGCGTCGGGATTGCATCCGATGGATTTACACTGAGCGAATAGCGGAACATGCAGTCGCCGGACCGGCTGAGAGCCGCCGGCAAGGTGACCGGCGGGATCACGTCGGACCATGCGCGTTCGCCGCCCGACTCAGAAAGGCACTATAAGTCATCGCTAGGATAAGGCCGCCGATCTATGCAGAACGAACTACCCGCGAAACGGCCAGTTTTAGGCCCCGCGATTAGAGTAAATCGACAATTGCTTGCCGGAGAGTTTGCATGAATTGGTGCTTCCAGAAGACTTGATTGGAGCCTTTAACCAAAACGGTGTCGCCTTCCGACAGACCCGCAACAAAGTCGGCGAGATCGATATCCTGACAATGATCGACCTGGCTGACCGCCAAGGCCAATGCGGGCGATCGGAACAAAGGCCCCACCGCAAGACAGGTATCGAAGGCTTTTCCGAGCGCCAAAACACGCTCATGCGCGGAGGGAGAAAGGTCACCTAGTTCATGCATTTCACCTATAATCACGTGGCAGCGACCAGAGCCTCGCGTTGACAGTGCCTTCAGCGCAAACGCCATGCTCTCGGGATTGGCATTATAGCTTTCATCAACCAAGGTGATGCCGCCGATATGCTCAGCGTTGCCGCGGCCAATGGGCAGTGGCGCCGAGGTTAATCGGTTGATCGCTGTCTGGATATCGAGCCCTAAGGCTTGGATTACTGCCAGGCAGGCGGCGGCAGTTGGTATCAAATGGGTGCCAAGCGCGGGCATCTCAAGCGTGTAGCGCTGCTTGCCAACCGTGATTGCGGCTTGCGCCCCTACTAGGTGTTCCCATTGAATATCTGCTGACGGCGCTGTTCCAAAGGTGCTAAGAGGCCCAGATACTGAATCCGACAGCGCGCTCTGCAGTATGAGCTGTCCGCTGGACGTTAAGCCCGATCGAAGACTGAGCTTTTCCTGAACCAGCGCATCAAAGCTTGCAAAGTGTCCGATGTGCACGGGCAACACGTTTAGGACGATCGCGATGGTTGGCGCGATCATGTCAGATAATGGCTGGATCTCGCCAGGATGATTGGTGCCGACCTCAAAGACGCCGTATTGAGTGTCTGCGGGCATCCGTGCAAGCGATAGCGGCACGCCCAGATGATTATTGAAGCTGCCCTCGGAGCCGTGGGTGTGACCAAAATTCGTTAGGATATGCTGCAGCCAGGTCCTGAGGGTGGTTTTGCCGCTGCTGCCGGTAATGGCGATGATTGCGGCATCATTTGATATTCGGCGACGCGCCTCGACCCCAAGCGTTTGAAGCGACTGCTGGGTGTCTGAGACGGGCAGAACTTGCGGATGGTTCGTCTGTTTGGCAGATAGTGCAAGGCCGGCGCCTGAGGTTAAGGCGGCATCGATAAACTGATGCCCATCGCGCGCCGAGATGGGTGGCGCCAGCGGAATAAACAAGTCACCCTTTTGGATTT
>JABGTE010000064.1 GCA_018647445.1 Gammaproteobacteria bacterium | reverse complement strand
CTGCATCATCATCTCGATGGTGAACTCAAAATCTTCTTTGTCGTAGCCAACGGCCCATTGAATGGTGAGTTCTTTGCCGAAAGCCATGAGCGGCACAATCGTGTCGGGGTTATCGCAAACACCGATGCCCATGATGAGGCCGCGCTTTGGCGCGCGCTGGATACACTCTTGCATGAGACCGACCGCACCGACGCACTCAAACTGAACTTCTGGCGCGGAACCGGTGAGGCTTGAAAATTGTGCGGCAACATCGCCTTTCGGGTCAATGAAGTCGGTAAACCCAAAGGTTTCGGCCATTTTGAGTCGCGCCTCTGACATCTCGCTGATGACAATTCTTGCGGCACCAAAAAACCGACACCAAATCGCGCAGGTTAATCCAATCGGGCCCGCCCCAATGATCAGGACGGTTTTCCCTGCAATGTTGCCCGCCATTTTGACCGAATGAAGGCCGACGGCTAGGGGCTCAACCAAGGCACCATCGCGATTGCTCAGTGCATCGGGTAGCTTGACCACGAGATCATAGCCAACTTTGACATATTCGCTGTAGGCGCCTGATATTTTGCCAAGGCCGATCGTTTTATCATCGATGAAGGGTAGTGATGTGATCCGGTCCCCGATCGTGAACGCTCCGCCCTCTAAAGCGTTACCAATCTCGACGATTTCGCCCGTAAACTCGTGGCCAAAAATTGTTTCCGGTGGGGCCATGAAGGGGCCTTCCCGTGAGGCATGGATATCGGTGCCGCAGATACCGCAATGACTAACCTTGACGAGCATTTCGCGGTCCGAGATGCTGGGCTGGGGAACGGTTTCTATGGTTAGGGCATCGCCCGGTTTATGGAATACGGCAGCTTTCATAACTTGGTCTCCTGAAAATCGATAATGGGTACTAGGTTAACCCGCTGGCCATCGAATAGGTCAGCGGTTTGGAAATATTTGTGTGCATCGAAAATTTTCAATCTCCACTAATGGACTAAAAAACCCTCAAAGTACGGGCGATGGTTGCTTTGACCCATTCGATTCGGCTCGTGGGTTAAACAGTACTTTAAAGGGTTTTGGTGGATGCAGCAGCGTACTCGGTAAAAATTCGAGTGGGCCTGCGCCCTCTGGCAACCTGAAGTGGGTTAATCGTTGCAGAATGACCTGAAAGCCCGTGATTAGCTCCTGCCGTGCCAATGGTGCGCCCAAACAATGATGTACCCCTTGTCCAAACGCAATTTGTGCTTTGAGATTTTTTCGGGTGACATCAAATCGTTCTGGGTCCGGAAACTGACCGGCGTCTCGATTTGCAGAGGCAAATTTAATCATCATTGCGGCGCCTGCTGGAATTCGGACGCCATGCATCTCGGTATCGGCCTTACAAATACGCCACATTTGTGCGGTGGGTGTTGATAACCTGAGCATTTCCTCAACCATGTTGGGGATCAGGCTTGGGTCTTCTTGAACCAGCTGAACCTGCTCGGGATGGGTGGCCAGCAAATGCATCCCTTCGGCGAAGGTGCTGGTGGTCGTTTCGTTGCCCGCAACCAAAAGTTGAGAGATAACAGACAGGCATTCTTCAAGGTTCATCGGGTGCTGACCGTCAACTGATGCGTTAACGATATCGGATAAGACGTCATCGGTTGGCTTGATTTGTCTCGCTTTAATCTTGTCCGCAAAATAATGCTGAAAATCGACGGTCAGTTGGGCGGCATGCAGCGCACCTTCGCGGGTTTTTCCTGCGGAGAATCGATAGACGCTGGCGTCAGACCATTGTTTAAACAAGTCCAGATCAGTGAGCGGCACACCAAGAATAAAGGCAATCATTCGTACTGGCATGGGTACTGCAAATGCGGTCATCCAGTCGCACTGGCCTTCATTGATTAGGTCATCAATGAGTTCATTGGCGAGCTTTTGTATGTAGGGTTGCAGTTTGGCAACGTGATTGGCCGAGAAGGGTTTTTGACAAAGGGATCGATAACGCCGCTGCAAGGGTGGATCCAATTTCAGCATAGTCTCCACCCGTCGATAGCCCTTTTTTAAAATGGCATCAAGTTCAGGGTCTTCTTCTTGTTCAATGCCTGCTTGGAATTGGGCAAATTCATTTGAAAATAGTTTTTCGTTTTTGGCGATTGCGACCACGTTGTCATAATCTGAAACGAAATAGATCCCGGTGACGGGGCAGTGGTAAACGGGTGCTTGTTCTCTAAGTTGTTGATTAAAGGCATGCGGGCAGGCAAGAATTTCAGGCGCAAGTGGGTTCACGTTAATTAAGAGCGGTGACGCCATCGATTGTCCCTCCTCAAAAAAGTATTTAACCCATTGCCAATCGCCTTGCAGGCGGCGCGTGCCAGCGGAATTTGTCCCGTGTTGTAAAGGCGCCTTTCTACGAGACAAAAACCAGTATAAAACAGATTTTTGCGAAGGCGCGCTAAGAGATTTTTTAACATCTGGTCAGTGCCCGGGATGCTATTGTAAGGTCCGTCGCCGTGCTTTGTCGTAGGGCAGGACTGCACGACATCTCCTGGGGAGGCCTGGCTGTTCTGTTGATCTTCTTGGTCCTTGGCGAGCATTAATCAAGGCACTAAAGTCCGAGCACCGATTTCGCAATAATGTTCTTTTGAACTTCTCGCGCACCACCGAATATCGACGAAGCGCGCTCATTTAAATAACCCGCGGTAATGGTCTGATCCGATGATCTACCAACGGTTGGAAGGTCCGCGAGCATAAGGCGATTGTTATGGGGAAGGCTGTAGTTCGCTATGGCCTGCATCTTCAGTGCTGAGATGGCTTGCTTTAGAGCGCTTGCCTTGATTTTCATCAGCGAAGAGGCCGCGCCAGGGTTCTTGCCGGCCGCAACCTTGGCTTGCAGGGTGGTTTCCATTTGTGCCATTGCTAACAACTCGATATCCGTTTCTGCAGCCCGTTTTTTTAACCCGTGTTCACCCGGCAGATCGCTTAACAACAATTCAAGTGTTGCCATTTCGACTCGAAGCCCTGTGGCAACCGCGCTGCCGCCACGCTCGAATTCCAATAAGTATTTTGCAACGTT
>JABGTE010000065.1 GCA_018647445.1 Gammaproteobacteria bacterium | reverse complement strand
CCGCGATGGATTGATCAAGGCCTTTTCCGCCGGGAAAAATGGCGTAACCCGTACTGCTAAGGGTTTCCCCTGCGCGAACGAAATGCGGAACTTGAAAAACGTGATCGATGCAGCAGGATCCGTAGTTGATGATTCGGCTCATGTCGGATTTCTAATTACTTAAAAATTCTGTTTAAGTTATCCGAATGGAATCTTTTGCACAATCAAACTGGGTGGCAGAGCGTGAATGAAATGCTTCGTTGGTTTTAGTCGACGTGGAAGCGTGCCGGCAATGCGCGTCATCGTGTTAATAAGGATCTGTCTATGAAGGCGTTACTGCCACTGCTTGTTTTATTTGCTGTCAGTTCGGTCGCTTTTAGCGAAGATATGACGCCGCCTCCGTCGACCGCTCCCAAGGTGGTGTTGCACGTTTTGGGGGTCGCGCAAGACGCTGGTTATCCTCAGATTAATTGTTATGAGCCGCGGTGCTTGCCCATTTGGGCGCGGCCCGAGCTAGCCTCAGGCGCAAGCATGCTGGCGCTGGTGATTGATGGCAGCCGATTTCACCTCTTTGATGCGGCGCCGACTCTGCCGCGCCGGTTGTATCAGTTTTGGATAGAGACCGGCTTAACCTTGAGTGATCTGGAGGGTGTCTGGTTAACGCACGCTCATATGGGTCACTACGCAGGGTTGCTGCATTTTGGTAAAGAGGCCGCCAGTACCCACGCGGTGTCAGTACACGCCATGCCGAGGATGGCCGCGTTCCTTGCGCAAAACGGACCTTGGAGCCAATTGGTATCAGCGCAAAATATTGTGGTGCATCAGTTAACGGCCAATACGCCGGTTTTAATTGGGGCAGCGAAGGTAACACCTTGGTTAGTGCCCCATCGAGACGAGTTTAGTGAAACTGTCGGTTACTTGATTGAAGGGCCCAATAGACGCGCATTGTACTTGCCAGACATTGATAAGTGGCAAAAATGGGATCAAGACTTGGTCGCCATTCTGAAAACGGTTGATATCGCGTTGCTTGATGCAACGTTTTTCAGTGGGGATGAATTACCTGGCCGCGATATTAATTTGATCCCGCACCCAACCGTTTTGGAATCTATGGCGCTGTTAAAGAGCCTGCCTAGGTCTGTGCGCTCAAGGGTTGTGTTTACGCACATGAACCACACAAACCCATTGCTGGACCCGAGCTCGAAAGAAACGCAGTCGGTCCTTGCTTTAGGGTTTAGGGTCGCGCGAATCGGTAACCGGTTTGACCTTTAGCTGGGTTCCCCAATGGTTATTTTGATTCAAGTCGCTGAGAATAATCTCGGCTCATCTTTGAGCCGAGCAAGTGAACCATGATTAAACCTAATCCTGCGGTTGCGAGGTAAATTAGGATGATCCAGAAAACCGGAATGCTGGGCAGGATTGGTGCCATAACCGCAAGGACATGAAAGCTCAGGAACAAAATTGCGATATTGAAAAAGGCCAATTCTTTTGCCACAGAGCTCGCAAGGTTGGGGTCCAGAATACGGAGTAATAAAATGCCGCTGCCGGTTGATCCGCAACAGCAGCCGAAAATCGTGAGGCCGCGTTCGGCGCCCAATGTTTTGAGGCGCAGGCCTGCCGTAAAGCACAGTGCAGCGGTCACCAAGGTTACGAGGCTCGCGACCAGTAAGATGGGCTGCCAGAACTCAGTCAATAGCGCGAAGTTGATGCTTAAGAGGCTTGCTGTGACCATGAGATCCACCGAGGATCCGGTGATCCGTTTTTGGGTTTCGTCATCCACAAATTGGCCAAGATTGAAGCGGTCCAAGAGTGCGCGTAGACCTACGCAAATCATAAGTCCGTGAAAGAAGAAAAGGTTGTAGCTGAAAATGTTCTCAAGATGGGTTCCGGCTACGAAAGGATGAACGAATTGCAAGTATTGATCGGTGATGAGGTAGGCGCACCCGAGCACGCCGATATGAAATGCGAGTGAATCAATATTAGCTGAATGCGTAATCAGCTTGCCTGAATTAGGGGCGGTGGGGCCAGTGTACAGTCCGCGTTCGAAATCCTGATCGAGCGACCCGCCTGTTCCGCTGTGTAGGTTTTTTTTGAGAATCCACCGCGCCATTGGCACTCCGACGACGAAAGCTGCGACAAAGCCGAGGCTTGCGTAAATGAGGCCAAAGTCTACGGCATGCTGAATGTTGTATTGTGTGGTCCATAAATCTCCTAAAGCCAAGGCTTGTCCGGGTCCCTGCGTAAAGCCATGCGTGGCGATTAAACCGAGAAAGCCGGAAAGTGGCTCTGATGTCATGGTGTTGTAGGCGCTAATGGCCGCTAGTCCGACCAGGGCTTGTAACACGAGGCAGGTTACCCAGATGAGTGATAGCCACAAACCGCCGAGCGCTACAGGCTGTTGGCCCCCAGTGGGCTGAGTTCGACTGGTAAGCACGAGGGACATAAAGCTGAGCGTAAAAAAATGAAATGCAAACGCGGTAAAGTCGGCTGCTTTGAATCCCATAGCCCAATCAAGGGCGATAAGGCCGAAACCTAGGGTGCCACCAATCAGGCTCGCCGGGACCAGGTTGGTTTGAAAGAACCGAAGATTCGCGCGGATGATTGTGCCAAAGACGAGCAAGGCCGCTAAAAATGCGAAGGATAAGATGCCTGGGAAAGTTTGTGCCATGATTAAAATCAGCTTTCGAGTTGCGAGGGCATAAAAGCTAAAGGGTGTTTAGATTGAAAGCAACCGTTCAATATAGAGCGTCATCCTGAATGGCGTCATGTTAATTAGCGCCATGCCAAAAGCAGGCTGATTTCGATATTTAAGTAAGCACTAGGGTCGTTATTTCGCTTTTATCGGGGAAAAATCTAAAATATTCCTTAAAAAAAGAATATTTTAGGAAAAATAATGATAATTATGGCTATAAAGTGCGGTCAATAAGGATAGTTAACAATAAAATAATAAATATTCAATTAAATAATATTTTTTAAGCAAAACTTTTATAAAAATAGATAAATAGACTTTTTCGGTAAATAAATTCCCTAAAATTTATAATATTAATTTTATATTGATATATAAACCCTAATATAGTTATTTATCTGCAATAAATATCCCGGTTGGGATGCTGCAATAGGTTGTTTTAGGTCTCGATCGTGAGGATCTGTGTTGTTCAGGGCATGAGCGGTGTTGAAGATGCTACTTCCAAATGAGCGCAGCTAAGGTCGCCATGTAATGAGTCAGCTCATTATGGGTCAAGCGTTGACGATTACCGTTTCTTGTCGATTATCTTTTCGTCGATTGTAAGGTCTGTTTCGGTCTACGTGCGACACAGTGGTAATTATCAAGTCAGTCAATAAGGCTGCGGCTTTCTCGGGCAATCCTCTTCCGCGAATGCTGTCGCAATCAATGCGGACGCGCTGATCAAATTGGGCGTCGAGCTGCCGCAAGGGGTGATCTGGTCTTGTGGTCGTTCTTGTGGGCACGGTACTGACACTGTCCGTATTTTGCCGGTTCAGGTCTTGTTCAGAGTTTTTCTGTCCGAAGGGACAAAACACTTTGACCCGTTACGGTGAAAAACGAGCGCTAAAGCTGGATTCTAAGGCCAGCAAAGGATAAGATCTCGCGGTTTTTACACCCCCACGCCCGTCTAATGTAAGAGAAAGTACCATGACAGACTTAAGCCTATACAGAAATATTGGAATCTTTGCCCATGTTGATGCGGGCAAAACCACCACTACAGAAAGAATCCTGAACATTACTGGGAAGATTCACAAGATTGGTGAGGTGCACGATGGTGCGGCAACCACCGACTTTATGGATCAGGAGCAGGAGCGCGGTATCACCATTCAGTCTGCTGCAACCACGACTTTTTGGAAGGATCACCGGCTGAATATTATTGATACACCGGGTCACGTTGACTTTACGATCGAGGTGTACCGGTCTTTGAAGGTTTTAGATGGCGGAGTTGGCGTCTTCTGTGGTTCCGGTGGCGTTGAGCCACAGTCTGAAACCAATTGGCGGTATGCTAACGAATCGGAAGTCGCGCGCATTATCTTTGTGAATAAGCTTGATCGCATGGGAGCTGACTTCTACCGGGTCGTTGATCAGGTTCGAACCGTTCTGGCTGCGAATCCTTTGGTAATGACGCTGCCCATCGGGACCGAGGAGAATTTCAAGGGGGTTGTTGATGTGCTCCTTCAAAAGGCATACATCTGGGATGATTCGGGTGATCCCTTAAAATACGAGGTTTCTGACGTCCCAGAGGACATGGTGGATTTGGTCGCTGAATATCGTGAAAAATTGATCGAAGCGGCGATCGAGATGGACGAAGACCTTATGATGGCTTACCTGGAAGATGGTGCAGAGCCTTCCATTGAAGACCTCAAGCGATGTATTCGATTGGGTACAATTGGTCTGAATTTCTTCCCAACCTATTGCGGTTCGGCGTTTAAGAATAAAGGTGTCCAGAATATCTTAGATGCCGTCGTCGATTACTTGCCGAATCCAACGGAAGTTGAGCCCCAAGAAGAAGTCGACATTGAGGGTAACCCGACGGGTGGACTGGCCGTGGTTGATGCCAGTAAGCCGTTGCGAGCGCTCGCCTTCAAAATCATGGATGATCGATTTGGCGCGTTGACCTTTACTCGGGTGTATTCAGGAAAACTAAAGAAGGGCGATACAGTACTCAATACGTTTACGGGTAAAACAGAGCGGATCAGTCGAATTGTTGAGATGCATGCAGATGAACGGATCGAACGAGATTCAGCAGAAGCGGGTGATATCGTTGCGCTGATTGGACTTAAGAATACCCAAACGGGACATACCCTTGCCGATCAAAAGTCCCCGGCAACCCTTGAGCCTATGGTGTTCCCCGAGCCTGTTATTTACATAGCGATTTCACCCAAAGATAAGGGTGGCGCTGAAAAGATGGGTCTGGCGTTATCGAAAATGATCCAAGAAGATCCATCGTTTCATATGGAAACTGACCAAGAGTCTGGCGAGACCATTATTAAAGGCATGGGTGAGCTACATCTGGATATTAAAGTCGATATCCTGCGACGAACTCATGGGGTCGATGTGGTTGTAGGCAAGCCTTTGGTCGCTTATCGAGAAACGATTACGCAGCGCGTTGAAGACAGCTACACCCATAAAAAGCAATCCGGCGGTTCTGGTCAGTTTGCGAAAATCGACTACGCGGTTGAGCCGGCAGAATCAGGTACAGGGTATATCTTCGAGTCTGTTGTCACAGGCGGTAATGTGCCCCGAGAGTTTTGGCCAGCTGTTGAAAAGGGCTTTAGAGTGTGTCTGGAGGAAGGTCCGCTTGCAGGTTATCCCTGCTTGGATGTCAAGTTGACGTTGATTGATGGCGCTTTCCACGCCGTCGATTCGTCCGCGATCGCCTATGAGCTTGCCTCAAGGGCTGCGTACCGACAAACGATGCCAAAAGCGGCCCCTCAAATTATGGAGCCCATCATGAAGATCGATGTCTTCACGCCGGAAGACCATGTGGGTGATGTGATTGGTGATTTGAACCGTCGTCGCGGTATGATCCAAGGTCAAGAGCCTGGGCCTACTGGTGTTCGAGTGAAGGCGTCAGCGCCTCTATCTGAAATGTTTGGTTATATTGGTGATCTTCGAACCATGACTTCGGGTCGTGGCCAGTTCTCGATGGAGTTCAGTCATTATGACCCAACACCTCGGAATGTGGCTGAAGATGTTATTAAAGATGCGAAAGAGCGAAAAGCAGCCAAAGGTTAAAGCCTATTGGTGATCGATCGGCCGAGCGTCTGCTCGGTCGATCATTTAAAGCAAACGCAGAACGGGCATCAAACGAATGAATGGGCCAGCGATAACAACCCTTGAGTCGCCTTGTATAGGCGTTTGTGCGCTGGACGGTCTTTTCTGTCTCGGCTGTGGGCGATCGGTCGACGAGATTGAGAGGTGGTCTCAGGCGTCCACCGCTGAGCGAGTCGCCATCCTTCAGCGCATCAAGGCTGATTTGACGAACTGAATGGCTTGCCGTTAGGCTGCCAAAGCTACCCTCCTTATCCCCTGTCTCGATAAAAAAATCCATCAAGCACTGTTCAACACTTGCAGAGAAATGCCGGAAGAATTAGAGGACTTTGAGACGCCTGCAGGCGAGGCAGTAGGCTGATTGGGGCCGTCTTGCGGCGTCATTTTTACGTTCGAAGGTCGCTAATTGAGATCGGTTTAGCGGTTGGCGGTTAATTGATCAGGCGAGTTGAGGCGCGGTAGATCTTGCTGAGGCGAGCTGTTTTGGCTGCTCAGACAGATCTTGAGCGTGTCGGGGCCGGGCTCGAGGCAGTGCCAGCGAATAGATTGCTTGTGATCATGAACGCTGAAAGTCTTGATGGCTCTTGGCGCGCCTTTAAACAGGCTGCGCAGTGCTGCTTGCGTGTCTAAATGACAAAGGTCTAGGGCGTCGCAGTTTGCATAGACTGCCGACCGAGTAAGGGAAATTGCTTTTTCTTGCTTGAAGCAGTTCCAGTTTAAGGGCTGCGCCTCGTCGGAAGTTTGGCATTGATAGCCCTTTTTTGATAAGAGCTGAACGCCCTTTTGGTGGGCGCTGGTTGCCAGTGTTTTGATCGTCTTAATCGGAGCGCCCTTAAGCGCGATGGGTGTAAAAAGGGCCAAAACGACGATAAAAAATGAGATTTTAATCATTAAATTCAGGTAACCTGTAATCCGTGAGCAGTATATTGCTAATTTCATGATATTCGCTGTCTTATGACAAAAAGAGGTGCAGATTGCTCTTTTTGCACTCGTTTTGGTCAATCGCTAGGTTGCAGTGGTTCGATTCAATAAGATGGGGCAGCAGGCAGGTTCCAAAAGGCTGCTTGGATAATTAAGCTTTTGATTAAAAGCATGGTTGTGAAAACAGGATTTAATTGCGGTATGTCAGGCACTGACGCGTTTAATAACGATTGGTATTTTGGTCCATCTGTTATTGCTTTGGGCGCCTTATCCAAAAGGTTAGGTCGTCCAATGGCTTGGTTTGACCGAGTTTCGAGTTCGCTATCGATCGACGCTTTGCCCGAAAAGATCAAGTCAAGTGATCTCAACCTGGTGCACGAGGCGATTCAATGCCAGCTTGTGCCAGGACAATGGGGGCGTTTCTGGGGTAAAGACTCGTTGCAGTATGCACCGACCGTCTGGACACTTTGCGCGGCTGCGCCAACCTTCGACGAGATACTGAGTTCTGGTGCTCGATTAAGCTTGCTTGACTCAAGTGCGTTTATTTTTTCGCTAAAAAAAGATTCAGAAACGGCCAGTGTCACCATCTACCCGGTTGTTGCCTTGACAGAATGGCAGCATTTAATGCTGGTGCAGCAGTTGGCATTGGGGTTTCCAAGGCTGGTTGGTCACCAAAATCTGGTGCGTTCCGTGGTGTTGGCGGGGCGTCCTCAAACCATCAAGCAATTGGCTGCTTGCGAGCCGTCAGCTTGTCGAGAGTTAATTGGTGCGTCGGAGGTGGTATTTGATCGCGCCATCTTAGAGTTGAAAAATCCAACCGCGAGTGAAAGCTGGGAAGTGATTGCTCGATCAGTTATCGAGCCGCTGATGGGGCTGCGTCTGAAGCAGCAATCTGCAACCTATCGTGTGATAAAAGCGTTGGCCGATCATTGTGCGGCTGGCGCACCGCTCGATATGGTTTCAGTTGCAACGGCACTGCACACCGAAAAATCGACCTTAAGGCGGCGTTTAAAGGTCGAAGGCCAATCATTTTCTCGAATTTTGGCGCAGTTTCGGGTCCAGGAGGCAGGGCTGAGGCTGTTAAAAGCCGATGATTTTGCGCAAATTAGTCGGAACCTTGGGTATCAATCCGTTATATCGCTCAAGCGGCTGCTGAAAGACGCAGGGAAGATGGCCGTTTGATCAGAAAAAATGACAGGAACAGCGCTCAGTAGCGCAAGTTTGTCGGCCGCCGGGATAGTCTCGAGCAAGGATATCCCAGCGGCTTTGTGGGTTCAGCCGAGCTTCTCGATGATATTGCCAAACAATTCCGCATCAGAGGGCAGCTCTTTTGATTTGATCAACGGTTTGGAGATCCACGTCTCGTTAATCAGGTCTCTCCAAGAGATGTTGTTATTGGTTCCGTTGCCGCCCCAAGAGCCACACCCCAAAGAAAACGTTTGACGCATGCCGTTCCAGAGATTGCCACTGTTGGACGCTGCTTGAGGTTGGTTAACCATGACGCGTGAGGTTCGAGTTGCGTTAGCGAGCTTCATAATATTGTCATCGCTGCTGGAATAGATGCCGCAAGAGTGTCCTTGGCCTTGGTAGCTTTGAATGTTGTTGGTCAGTTCGATAGCGTGATCAAGGTCTGAGGCTCGATACAAGGCCATAATGACTGAAAGTTTTTCGCCTGAAAATGGAAATTCAGCACCCCAGCCCGATTCAATAACAATATAAAATTCTGTGCCTTCCGGTACCGTTAGGCCGGCCATCTCGGCT
>JABGTE010000256.1 GCA_018647445.1 Gammaproteobacteria bacterium | reverse complement strand
GGGCGGTCAGATCGACCGTGTCACCGGCAAGGTTCGCGCTCACACGGAGCATCGAAGCGTGGGAGTTGGTTCAGTAAAAACAGCGGTTGATTGCGGACACTCGGCCCGCAATGAGTTCCATTTGCATCCGATTGAGCTGGCGGGAGGCCGATTGCGTCAAATTTCTCATCTCTTCAAGTGGTAAATAAAACACTGCTGCTAATTGTTTCCACTGGCGGACGAGATCTGGGGCGGCTGACAGCGCCCTGATGACATTCGCTCCGAATCCTTCGGGCCACAGATCTTGGACGGCTTCTGTCAGGCCCTCTCGCGTGATCATTGGAACGAAGCCCGTCTTGGTTTCGAGATTCTCAGGCGATCGTTGCGATGCAAGACCGGGTTGAGGTTGGGGTAGCTCGAGCAAGGGCTGGCTGAGTGCCCGACAAAATTCATCGATACTAAACAGGCAAACCACAATACCAACGAGTTCGGCATAGGCAAGCCTGGAAACGCCGCTTTGCTCAAGTGCTTGGACTTGGCTTTCTGTTATGCGGCCTTGATCGGTGATGATTTGATGAATCATGTCGACGGTGAGCGGGCTCAGCTGATCGTTTTCAGGATGCAGGGCTTTAATTTGACTGCGCGATAAAGCCGATTTTTTCTCGGCGCAGAGTGAGCAGGAGCTCGCGGCTCGAGCCGCCGCCGCGATGGCGACCTTTTGCGCGCCGTGCCACCAATAACCTGGCTTGGCCAAAAATAAAAAATAGTTGGACAGGGCGATTTGAATGTCTGGGCGTTCAGAGAGTGCTTGATTTAGATTGGACATAGTCACCTTTTTAGACCCTAAGCGCTCTTGACCTTAAGCGACGGTGAGCGTGCGTGCAACTGGGCGATAGGGGCGTTTGGTGTCGGCAAATTTTATTGACTTAATGACCGCTATTGATAAATTGGTCATTTATGGTAGATCAACCCCTTATTGACGTTTTGACCAGCATTAAGCAATTGCTATGGCCGGATGAGAGCGTGAAGCGGCGCCAAAAGCGGCGCAGAATTCTAAGCGCTGCTAACCAGCAGTTTCTAAGGAACGGGTATCGAAAGGCGAGTATTCAAGAAATTGCGACCGCCTCAAACGTAAGCAAAGGGTTGATTTATCTATATTTCCCCAGTAAAGCTGAGTTGTTGATTCAGGTGTTGGCATTTGAGTCAGAGGCTTATTTCGAGCAATTGTTGCCTGTCTTTGCGAGTCAGGACGCCCCTATTGAACGATTGCGGCAGTTTCTTGATTTGGGCATTAAACATAACGATGCCTCGCCGCTCCTCGCCAAACTGCGCGCAAAGGATGGCGATCTGCAATTTGCATTGCTGGAAGCCGATACCCAAAAGGGTGCCATGCGCGATTACCTTCAAACCGAAATCCTGCTGCTAGAGGGGTTGGTCAGAGCCACGTTAGCCCCAGAAGTTGCGGCATCGCGGCTCCGTCAGTTGACGAGCATTCTTTATGATTTGTTGGTAGGTTATATGTTGTTGCCTGATTCGCTCAGAAAGACGGGGCGCGAAGAGCGGTCGGTCATGATTGATTATGTGCTGACCGGGCTCACACCAGCTGGCCGGTTTTGTGCTAGCACTGATGGCAAAGCAACTCAAATGGTGGCTCACCCTTGAATTCATCAAAGGAGTCTAGCGGTGCAAAACTTTAAAGATTCAATAAGAGCAAGCAATAATACCGATTTGGGCCAAAACCTTAGCGTGTGCCCTAAACGTACGATTCGTTGTAAAACAATCGTTTTACGATTGATTCAAGGTGCGTTGTTTTCTTTTTTGGGCGGGACGAACGCGTTGGCAGCTGAGGCAAGTGCTCAGAAAGCCGAGATTCAAAGCCCAGAACAACTTATCAACGAAATGGAAGCGCTTTATCGACAGGAGTCCAGCGCGTTTACGCTCTCAATGGCGATCAAAACGCCAGACTATCAGCGCAAGCTTACGTTGGTGGGTGCGAGCCAAGGGCAAGCATATTCTTATTTTCGAATCTTAGCGCCCAAAAAAGATCAAGGGGTCGCGACCTTGAAGCGAGAAAATGAGATGTGGAATTATCTTCCAAAGATAAATCGCGTAATCAAGGTGCCACCTTCCATGATGATGAATTCTTGGATGGGTAGTGACTTCACCAACGATGATTTGGTGAAACAAACCACCCTCAGCGAGGCCTACACCCTAAGTCTTGTCAGTTTAGCGGATACCTATGAGGTGACTTTGGTGCCCAAAGAGGAGACGGTGACCGTTTGGGGACGTATTGTTTACACGGTTTTAAAGTCCCCCTTGATCCCACTGGGTCAAACCTTTTTTGATGATAAGGGCGTCGCCATAAGACAATTGACTTTTTCCGAACCCAGACGCTTTGGCAATTTAACGTTGCCTGCAAAACTCGTGATGACGCCCTTGAACAAGAAAGGATTTGAAACAGTGATCGTATACGAAGATCTCACGATAAATGATCCGTCGATCACGGCTGAGACTTTCACGCTTCGCGCATTGAAGCGAAGGTTTTAACGATGTTGCTAAAAATGGCCTTTCGGAATTTATTTCGGCAACGCAGACGGAGCCTACTCACCGGTTTGTCTATGGGCGGCGGCTACATGCTGTTTGTTTTTTCGATGTCGTTGTTGGAGGGTAGCTGGGGCAACATTGTTGACATTTTTACAGGGGATCGAGTCGGGCATATTCAAATTCATCGATTGGATTATCGTGCGACACCCAAATCGCATCGCGTTATTGAAGACACAAAGGCGCTTGAGCTGTTTTTGAGTGAGCAGGAAGACGTGCGCAGTTATGCGCCGAGATTATTTTCAGCCGGGCTCGCCTACGCGACCGATAAATCCGTACCTGCCCCAATTATTGGGGTTGATGTTTTGGCAGAGCCAACCGTCACACGTCTACGCGACAAAGTTTCGGCCGGAATGTATTTCACCTCAGACACTGATTCAGAAGGCTACTATGAGGCGATGATCGGGTTGAGCTTAGCCCGCGCGCTGAATTTGGAAATCGGAGATGAATTGGTTCTGGTGGGGCAAGCTGCCGATGGGTCTATCGCCAATGATATTTTTAAAGTCAGTGCTGTGGTCGGTAGCGATTCATCTCATGATCGGATGAGCGTTTACCTCCCAATTCAAGCGGCTCGCATCTACCTCGCTTTAACCGAAGGCGCACATCAATATGCCCTATTAGTAAATGATGGTGTGGATAACCAGGCGCTTTCCCGTTCGCTTCAGGCCTTGCTGCCGAACTTGGAGGTGGCGCCGTGGCAGGTGATCGAGGCGACATTCTATGAAACCATGCAAACCGATCGACGTTCAAACCAATACATGATGGTGCTGATCGTGTTTTTAGTGTTTATCGGGGTGCTCAATACGGTCTTGATGTCGGTGTTTGAGCGAACTCGGGAGTTCGGCGTTTTGCGTGCTATTGGAATCCGTCCGGATCGTTTGGTCTGGCTGATTGCGCTGGAGACCTTCTCTTTGGCTTTTTTGAGCTGTCTCATCGGTTTTGTGTTGGTGTCGCCCCTGATTGTTTGGTTTACAGAAGTCGGGTGGCGTTTGCCAGAAGCAGTCGATATGGGAGGCGTTGCCTTCGAGCATCTAAAAGGCGAGACCTCTTTATTTGTTTTTCTGATGCCCTGGGCGGTGGTGCTGGGCACGGCTTTTTTTGTCAGCATTTTTCCGGGATTGCGCGCGGCTCGAATTAACCCGAAAGATGCGATGGGTGAGCACTGATATGCTGCTGATTCAACTTGCCGTTCGTAACCTTTTTCGCAATGGTCGGCGGACCTTTCTGACCTGCCTTTTGATCACCAGTTCCTTGGTCGTCATGATCCTGATGGATGGGCTGATTTTAGGGATGCTGGGGGTTATGGTCGGCGGCATTACGCAGACCCTAGAGGGCGAGGCGCAAATCTATAAATCAGGGTTTCGGGATCGGTTTGATGCGACTTTATACCTTGCGTCCCCGGAATCGATTCTCACGGTATTAGATGAAGACGAAACGCTTTTAGCTTACGCGCCAAGAGTGGTTGTCCCAGCTGTCATTGGCTCGAGCTACAACACTTTGGGCGGATTGGTTTATGGTGTCGATCCTGAAAAAGAGCTCGCTATGAGTCGGCTTCGACAAGCAGTCATTGAAGGGGACTATCTTTCTAACAGCCCAAGAGCGCTCTTGATGGGTCGGCTTATGGCCGAAAAGCTCGAGATTGGCATTGGCGATAGGGTTGTATTGACGGCCTCAGCTGTTGATAACAATGAATTGGTTCAGGGGCTTTTTAGGATATCGGGAATCGTTGAGTTTGGTCCGAAGGAATTGGATGAATCTATGGTATTTATTCCGATTGAAGCGGCGCAAGCGTTGTTTCATCTGGGAGACGGCTTGCATCAGATCGCTCTGCGGTTTAAAGATTTTAAGGACGCCAATCGATCAGACCTTGCCCTCGCCCGAAAGATTAAGGATGACGGCATCGAGTTCAAGGGCTGGCTAGCATTACAACCAGGTGTTGGCGCAATGCTTGAGATGACCAATTACGCGACACTGATTATCGGTGTCGTGCTGTTTCTGTTTGCGTCCCTTGGTGTGATTAATTCTATTTTTATGTCCATTTATGAGCGGCTTTATGAGTTGGCAGTCGCCAAGGCCATTGGCACCCGGCCCGCCTTTATTGGTGGGTTGATTGTGCTCGAGGCGCTGGCGCTTGCCGTGATGAGTTGCGGTATTGGCTTGCCGATTGCTTTTTGCCTTATGACCTATTTTGCGGCCAATGGACTGCCTTTGGGGGGTACCATGGAATTTTCGGGTGTCGTTTTGCCGGGGCGGCTCCACCCGGAGCTGTTATGGTATCAATTTGTTCAATTCCCGCTGTATGTCATTTTGTTAACCGTCGTTGCCGCGATCTATCCTGCGCTTTTTGCCGCTCGGATCGCGCCTGCACGGTCCTTACAAAAAGCCTTGTAGGAGGTGCTATGTCGATCGTAATTGAAACTCAAAGTCTAAGGCGCTGTTATGGCACTGGCGTAACGCTTGTGGCCGCGGTCAACGGCATTAGTGTCTCGATCGAGCAAGGCGAGTTTACTGCGATCATTGGGCCGTCCGGTTCGGGTAAATCAACGCTCTTGAATCTAATCGGTGGTCTCGATCAACCCGATGAAGGTCGGGTTCTGCTCCAAGGGCAGGATATCGCTGCGATGACAGGCAATGCAATTTCAGATTTTCGTCGAGATCATATTGGGTTTATTTTTCAGGCGTATAATTTGATCCCTGTTTTATCCGCTCATGAAAATATTGAGTACATCATGTTGCTACAGGGCGTACCAAAACTGAATCGGCAGGCACGGGGTTTAGAGATGCTTGGCCTTGTTGGACTGAAGGGTTTGGGCCATCGGCGCCCGGCAGAGCTTTCTGGTGGTCAGCAACAACGTGTCGCGGTTGCTCGAGCGATGGCATCCAAGCCCGACATCATTTTAGCGGACGAGCCCACCGCAAATCTGGATTCAAAGACGGGTGCGGAACTGCTTGATTTGATGCGTAAGCTCAATGCTGAGCAAGGACTGACCTTTTTGTTTTCGACTCATGATCAGATGATTATGGCGCGTGCGCAGCGATTGGTGCACATAAAGGATGGCATCATTGAGCAAGATGAATCGCGCTGATGGCAGCGCGCTGGTTGTTGATCATCCTGGTGTTGTTATCAGCGCCCGTACGGACCGATTTTTCAGGGTCGCTCAAAGCTTTTGTAAATACGCAGGAGCCGATTGACAACGGGTTGTTTGCAGCACCCGAGCAATCAAGCCTCCAGATGCCATTGCGATTAATGTGGGATCAAAACCTCACGCAAAGAGTGAATTTTGAGGCCCATCTTCAATTAACGCCGGTTTTAAGCACGGAATCACTTGGCGCGCTGCGCGATGCGTCAAGGCGAGACCCAACATATCGGTTTGATGATTTAAAGTCGACGCTCGGCAACGGCGCGGAGAAATCGCTGACGCTGCAAAATCTCGATCGCTTTAACGTTCAAGTTCGACTCGAGCAGGGCGATCTAACCCTCGGTCGTCAATCCATTGCGTTTGGCAATTCAAGGTTCGTCAGCCCGAGTGACGTGTTTCTGCCCTTTGATGTAAAAACGCTTGATCAAGAGTACCGACGCGGCGTGGATGCTGTTCGGTATCAGGCATCGATTGGTGATTTGAGTGAAATTGACATTGGCTTTGTGATGGGGTCTTCCGCACAGTCGCAGACCTCCGCTGCATTTATGCAGGCGCGAACCAATGTTAAAGGTCAGGATTATCAGGTCACGCTGATTGACTACGCAGATCAATTGCTCATAGGCGTTGGGGTAGAAGGATCGCTGGGATCGAGCGGCTATTGGGCTGAAGTTGCGGCGACCCAAGGCTCTGCAGACTATCTTCGGGCGTCCGTTGGTGTCGATTTCGCACTGAACGCATTTTCGTTGGTCATGTTTGAATACCACTATAACGGACCAGGCGCGAAGGAGCCTGAAGGTTATCTGGCGGCTCAGGGGAGTGCGGCTTATGATCAAGGTGGTGTGTATTTGTTGGGACGCCATTATCTTGCAGCTGGACTTCAAGCCCAGGTGAATCCGCTGCTCAGTGTTTCCGGACAAGCTTTAATGAACTTGAGTGATCACTCAGCGTTTTTATCGTTGGCAACGAGTTATAATGCCAGTGACAATACGTATATCGATTTCGGTTATTACCATTTTCTTGGTGACGCGGTCGTTGGGGCAAGCGACTTAGGTTTAATGCCAGGATCCGAGTACGGTATTTTCCCTCGATCGCTCTATGTGAGCCTTCGGTGGTACTTTTAAATCGTAATCGACGAATATTGCGGTAGGGCTGTGCTGTAGGGCGGTGCGTTACGGGCGGCTAATTCATAAGGCAAGGACAATTTTTCGGTGAGTGGGCGCGAGCAAGTGTTAACGGAAATCGGCATTGAGCGCTGGCGCCTTCGCGGTGTTGCGCGGCCAACCGTTGAATCTGAGACCCATTCGTCCCATTTGGTCAATCCACAGCCGCCAATTGACCCGCCCGCAATGGCAACGGGTCCGGCAGAGACGCGAATCGATTGGCAGGTCTTGATTCGAAATTACAGAACCGTTGCGACGTTGCAGCTTAGCAAGGCACGACTAGACGCTAATTTGACTTCACAGTTGAATCAACTCTCAGATGATATTGGACTGGCGATCAACGGTTTGGCCACGAAACCCTTACTGCAGTCGCAACTGTTTTCAACGAGCGGTGAGCAAGTTGTTGATGCCGCTAAGGCGGCGACGTGGGTCGCTGATCTGCCAACGACCATCCTGGTGCTCGCAGGCCAGAGCCCTGAATTGATGGCGTTGATCGAGCAGGTGAGAACTCAGAGCGGCACCTTGATCCTGCAAGTGCCGGACCTTTTGGCGCCCGCAACAACCGTAGAGCACAAAGCCCAGCTTTGGCAGCGTTTGCGTGCGCGACGGTTGTGATGCGATCTGACAATGCTGGGTTTCGAGTGATGAAACACATCGATCTGCCGTATGTGTTAAATAACGAGCATGCCGCTTATTCTCACCCTTGGACCCAAGGTAACTTTAGAACGAGCTTAAACGGCACCGACTACTGTTGTCTTGTCTTGGTAGATCAACGCGCAGTCGGGCATGGCATCCTAAGTACTGGGGCAGGCGAAGCCCATGTGCTCAACCTTTGTGTCCACCCGGAACAGCAAGGCGCGGGCCTTGGCCGGAAATTGCTCAATCACCTGCTGGCCGAAGCAGCCGAACGCAAAGTGAGCAGTGTTTTTTTAGAGGTTCGAGCTTCAAATGCTGCGGCCATCGCACTGTACGACACTACGGGGTTCAATGAAATTGGCCGTCGCCGAAATTATTATCCGATCGAGGTGGGGCGCGAGGATGCGATTGTTATGGCGAAGGAACTGTTTTAGCCACCTCAAGCTCGAGTCGCGCTATACTGCGGGCCAGATTTAAAGGGGGCCTCATGGCCAAAACCGAAGTCGATCGACGCCGTACCTTCGCCATCATTTCTCATCCAGATGCTGGCAAGACCACGATAACTGAAAAGCTATTGCTCTTGGGTAAAGCCATTGCTATGGCGGGCACGGTTAAGTCTAAAAAATCAGATCGTTATGCGACCTCTGATTGGATGGCCATGGAAAAAGAACGTGGGATATCGGTCACCACGTCGGTAATGCAGTTCCCGTACCGAGATTGCGTGGTGAATCTGCTTGATACGCCTGGGCATGAGGATTTTTCGGAAGATACCTATCGCACGTTAACAGCGGTCGACTCCGTACTTATGGTTATCGATGGCGCTAAAGGGGTTGAGGAGCGAACGGTGAAGCTGATGGAAGTCTGCCGACTTCGAGACACGCCGATTCTGACGTTTATCAATAAACTCGATCGGGAAACCCGCGACCCGATCGATGTGCTGGATGAAGTTGAGTCCGTGCTCAATATTGGATGCGCGCCAATGACTTGGCCCATTGGAATGGGGCAGCGGTTCAAGGGCGTCTACCATCTTTACGAGGATTGCATTTATCCCTATCGGGGTGAGGTCAAAGCACCGCTTGAGTCGCCAGAAAAAATCATGGGCTTGCAAAGCGAGGCTGTACGAGCCTTTTTAGGTGATGACTGGGCGGCTTTTGAGGCTGAGATCGAATTGGTTCGCGGCGCGTCTCATGAATTCGATCAGGAGCTTTACTTGGCAGGGCAACTGTCACCCGTCTATTTCGGAACAGCGCTGCGTAATTTTGGGGTTATGGAGATGCTCGACGGCTTTGTCTCTATGTCGCCGTCACCGCTACCCAGAACGACAACCGGGGCAGCAGTTGATCCGAATGATCCTGAATTTTCTGGTTTTGTCTTTAAAATTCAAGCGAATATGGATCCCAAGCATCGAGATCGGATTGCTTTTTTGAGGGTCTGCTCGGGTACCTACGAGCAAGGCATGCGGATGCATCACGTTCGGCTCGGAAAAGCGATCAAGGTAACGGATGCGGTCACCTTCTTAGCAGGTGAACGGGCGGCCATCGGAACCGCGTATGCCGGAGACATCATTGGGTTACACAACCATGGCACGATTCAAATCGGTGATACTTTTAGCGGCGGACGAAAAGACCGTTTTATTGGTGTCCCGCACTTTGCGCCGGAGTTGTTTCGTCGGGTTCGATTAAAGGATCCCCTGAAAAGTAAACAGCTGCGCCAAGGATTGACGCAATTATCAGAAGAGGGCGCAACGCAGGTATTTATGCCCCTTGCTAACAATGACCTAATACTTGGGGCGGTTGGAATCCTTCAATTTGATGTGGTGGCCTATCGACTCAAAGATGAGTACAAAGTTGAGTGCGGTTACGATTCGGTCGGTGTCAACACCGCGCGTTGGGTCGTCTGCAACGATATAAAACAGTTGGAAGAGTTTAAACGAAAGGCTGAGGGCAACCTGGCTTTGGATGGCGGTGGCCATCTCACGTATTTGGCACCCTCAAGAGTTAACCTCACCGTGATGCAGGAGCGCTGGCCGGACATTGAATTCAGAGCGACTCGGGAAATCGCCTAGACCATATCCTCGTAGGGATTTTTAGGCGTCAACGAGATGGGGTGTGCTTGACCAGGAATTGAAATCATCTCTGGGGTCATCGTTAAGGCGCTGCCCTCGACAACCGCTTCACCAAACCGATAGATCGGCTGGGTAGCGCCGTTGCTGCAAGCCTCATCATAG
>JABGTE010000199.1 GCA_018647445.1 Gammaproteobacteria bacterium | reverse complement strand
TGAAAACTACACCCGTTTTTTCCCCAAGGACATTCGGCGCGTCGTTCGCAAACGGATGCTTGCGATCTATCCGCAGCTGGCCGACGTTGATTTATCCTATGCCTGGGGCGGCACCTTATCCGTCACGATGAACCGGATGCCAAAGTTTGGTCGATTGGGACAGAATCTTTACTATGGCGAAGGCTATTCCGGTCACGGCGTTGCCATGGCGAATATGGGCGGGCATCTCATTGCCGAAGCCATCAAGGGCCAAGCAGATGGCTTTGACTGTTTGGCCAAGCTGAAACATCGGAAGTTTCCGGGCGGCCGCTGGCTACGCTGGCCTGGATTGGTGGCGGGTATGCTGTTTTATGCGGCGCTAGATCGCGTTTAGGCCGTTTTTTTAAGTAGGGAGTTTCTTGATATGATGGATAGAGTGAGTCGACGCCACGCAAGACCGGATTTGCTGGGTACCAGTAGCACCCAGCAAACCTTCAGTGGCCAGCTTTCCTTCTTGCGGCGGCCTTACACCCAAGATATTCAAGGGGCGGATTTGGTGGTTTCAGGTTTGCCGTTCGATCTTGCGACGACGTTTCGGCCGGGGGCGCGCTTTGGCCCTCAAGCGATTCGCGCGGCGAGTGTGCAACTGGCAGAAATTGCTGACTTCGCCTTCCCGCTGAATGCGAACCCCTTTGAAATACTGGCAGTCGCAGATTACGGCGACGTGAGTTTCGTATCGGGTTATCCCGATCAGGCCGTTGCGGTGATTGAGGCGCATGCTCAGAAATTATTAGAAGAAGACGTCACCATGTTGACGTTTGGCGGCGATCATTTTGTGACTTATCCGTTGCTGCGCGCCCACGCCAAAAAATATGGTCCCCTGTCTTTAATTCACTTTGACGCGCATGTTGATACATGGCCGGATGACGGGCAGCGACTGGATCATGGCTCGATGTTTTTAAGGGCTTTAAGAGAGGGCTTGATTGATCCCAAGCGGTCCGTACAAATTGGAATCCGAAGTTTTAGCGAAGATGACTATGGATTCACTGTGATGTCGAGCCCATGGGTTGCGGAAAATGGCGTGCGCGCCACGGTGCTTGAGATTCAAAAAGTCATTGGTCGGAATAAAGCATACCTGACGTTTGATATTGATTGCTTGGATCCAGCCTACGCACCCGGCACTGGAACACCCGTTGCGGGTGGGATGACCAGCCTGCAAGCACTGACCATTCTTCGAGGATTGGGCAATATTGATATTATTGGTATGGACGTGGTTGAGGTGGCGCCAGCTTATGATCACAGCGAAATTACGGCCATTGCGGCAGCGACCTTGGCCCACGATTTTATTTGTTTGAAAGCGTGGCAGAAGCAGCAGCGTAAGGATTGATTGAACCCCTAGTCGGCGGCGTTCGGTAGCGTCAATTCATATTCTGTTAACAGGGCCAAAAACGCGGGTTTATGATCCTTGAGTTCTTGCTCGGTCAGGCCCTTGAGTTCATAGGGTAGTGTTAACCAGCCATCCACTGCCTTCAGCACATAATCCGGCGGCAAACGACTCTGGTGTTGTTTGGGTCGGTGAAACAAGCACGCCGTTCTGATCTCACTTGGACAGTTCTTTCGGAGTCGGGATTGAAGCTTCTCAACCACGGCGGCGAGGTTGCGGCCGCTACCTGAGACATCATCGACGATTAGTAATCGGTCATCTTGATTGAGGGTCTCGATCAGGTATTGGGTGCCATGAACACGAATTTTAAGGTTCGGGTTAGTCTGATCAGCTTCGTAAGCTTTGCGTCCTGCATAAGCGGTTCGGAGCGCGATGTGATTGGTTTCGATGCCTAGGGTTTGCAGGCATTCCTGCAAGTAAATACCAACGGTACTGCCTCCTCGCCACAGACCGACAATAAACGTGGGTCTAAAACCAGAATTAAAGACCTCGACGCCGAGCATAAAGCTGTCTTCAATGATCTGGTGCTCTTGGAGAAAGGTATTTGACTGCATGATAAGCTCACTACATTAAGGTTAGGATAGCGTGCATGTCGAATAAGGTCTATCTAGATGCCCAAGCCCTGCTGGAAGACAGCTGGCGACTGGGCGCGATGATGACGAAGGATGGGTTTGTACCAGACTTTATTGTTGCCATATGGCGCGGGGGCGTACCGATCGGCATTGCCGTGCAGGAGTTTTTAGCGCGCTTCGGCGTGACAGCGGATCATATTGCGATTCGAACCTCGAGTTACGATGGGATCGATGATCAGCGGGCGCAGGTTCAGGTGTATGGCATGGACTATTTGATTCGGCAGGTTCGCGCTGAGCATGCGCTTCTGATTGTTGACGATGTCTTTGATACCGGTCGTAGTATTGAGGCAGTGATTCACCATTTGTCGATTGCGGCTAGGCGCAACACGCCAACCGACATACGGATAGCGGTGCCCTATTTTAAGCCAAGCCGAAATCAGACCGATCGCGTTCCCGATTATTACGTCCATGAAACCGGCGCTTGGCTGAAGTTTCCCCATTCTTTGGAAGGGCTAAGTGACGCTGAGATCAAAGCGCACCGCCCGATGTTGGCTGCAATACTTGCAACCACAGAAGCAAATAGCTTGTGAGGGTGTAGTGCGATGGTAGGAAGAGGGCTTGGGTGGGGTATGGACCCTCAATTTGGAGAGGCAGTATGAACAGGCAACAGGGTATCGGTAAAAATGTCACGCTCGACAATCCGGGTTTTATTCATGAAACCGCGCGGCTGCAAGGGAAGGTGTATGTTGGCCCGGAGGTCTCAGTCTGGACTTACGCGGTAACGCGATGCGAGCAGTTTGAGATTCATATCGGTGCGCGCAGCAATATCCAAGATTTTGTGATGATTCATGAGGGCGTCTCAACCGGCACTCGGATTGGCGAGGACTGTTCTATCACGCACCATGTCACCTTGCATGGATGTGACATTGGCGACGGCTGCCTGATTGGCATTCATGCGGTGGTTATGGATGGTGCCAAGATCGGTCGCGGCTCTATTGTCGCGGGTCAGGCGATCGTCCGCGAGAACACGGTTTTTCCAGAGTATTCCGTCATTGGCGGGGTACCCGCAAAGCTGATTGCAACCCGAGATCAAACTGACGCGAACATCGCAAATGCGCGTTATTACCAACGGCTTTCGGCTGCCTACTTAAAAGGCGACGACCGCGTGACCGAAGGCTGATAATCACGTCGGGTTGTACGGTATACTGATCAAAAACCTGTGGTGAATCGCTATGTTTATCCAACCCGTTATTCTCTGCGGTGGCGCTGGATCCAGGCTCTGGCCAATGTCGCGCCAAGGTTATCCAAAACAGCTGCTCGCGCTGCTGAATGATCATAGTTTGCTGCAAAATACCGTGCTCAGATTGAATGGGCTTGAAGGCCTTGCAGCACCCATCTTGGTTTGTAACGAAGCGCATCGCTACCTCGTTCAATCCCAAATGACAGAGATTGGTTACCCTGATGTTCAGGTGATCTTGGAACCCGTAGGCCGTAATACCGCGCCCGCCATTGCGCTGGCGGCATTGGCCGTGCAGGGGGTTAATCCTGAGGCGATGCTGCTTGTGCTGCCCTCAGACCATGTCATTACGAAGTTGGATGTTTTGCATTCAGGCATTCGAGCGGCGACTGAATTGGCGACTGATGGCCATCTTGTAACCTTCGGTATTGAGGCCGCGGCGCCTGAAACAGGTTACGGTTATATAGAACGCGCGGCGGCGGTGCAAAGCGGCTATCACGTCGAGCGTTTCGTTGAAAAGCCGGACTCTGAGCGAGCGCAGGCGTATGTTGATTCTGGCCAGTATTACTGGAATAGCGGGATGTTTGTGTTCCAATCACAGCAATTTTTAAAGACCTTGAACATTCACGCGCCTTTGATTGCGCAGTGTACCGAGGCCGCGTGGCAAGGCCGAAGCATCGATCAAGCGTTTATTCGCCCTAATGCCAAGGCCTTCGAAGACTGTCCCGCTGAGTCGGTGGATTATGCTGTGATGGAAGTTGCGAGTAGCGTTGCGGTCGTGCCTTTGTCTGCGGGTTGGAGCGATATTGGGTCTTGGCAATCTATTTGGGCGGTAAGCGATAAGGATTTAGACCTGAATGTCTCGAAGGGGGACGTGATTTTTGAAAATACGGCGAGCAGCTTGGTGTTCGCCGAAAACCGGTTGGTGACGGTGGTTGGGTTGGAAGAGGTCGTTGTGGTCGAGACGGCAGATGCCGTGTTGGTTGCGGCGGCCAGTCAAAGTCAGCAGGTCAAGGCGGTGGTCGATCGGTTGCGAGACTCGGGCCGGGCTGAACACTTGCTGCACCGGCGCGTCAATCGACCTTGGGGCTGGTACGAGATTGTCGATGAGGGCCCCAGACATAAGACCAAGCGCATTGGCGTGGTGCCGGGCCAGCGGCTGTCGTTGCAAAAGCATACTCATCGAGCGGAGCATTGGGTCGTGGTCTCAGGAGTTGCGCGGGTCACCTGCGATGACCAAGTGTTTGAGCTGATCGAGAATCAATCAACCTATATCCCTCAGGGCTCGACCCATCGTCTGGAGAACCCAGGTGGCGCGCTGCTCGAGATTATCGAAGTGCAATCGGGTCGCTATCTCGGTGAAGATGATATTATTCGGTTTGACGATGCATACGGCCGGGTCGACGGGGCTTAACCGGTTTGAAGCGATTAAGCGGGCAGCACTGGAATTTTCTCCCGCTTGTTTGGCGCGTCTGGTTTGGGCCAATAGCCGGCGCTTTGCGATGTCCTGATACGCTTGTTTGAAAGATAGGATTAATTGAACGTTGGATGGTTTGTTTCCGCTGTAGCGTCCGTCTTAGTTTGGTTTTGTTAGGATTGTCGACAAAGGTGTGCTGAATAGATCCCTTCAAGAAACAGGCAGCTCGGTTGTCGTTACTAGGTTGACTTAGAAGACGCTTTACCCAGATCCTAAAATGGAAAGTTGTAATGATTCGTAAATGTTTGTTTCCAGCTGCGGGCTATGGCACGCGGTTTTTGCCGGCTACCAAGTCGATGCCCAAAGAAATGTTGCCGATCGTGAACAAGCCGTTGATTCAGTATGGCGTTGAAGAGGCGTTGAGCGCGGGATTAACCCAGATCGGGTTTGTGACTGGCAGGGGCAAGCGGGCGCTGGAGGATCATTTTGATACGAACTATGAACTTGAGCATCAGATCGCGGGCAGTTCTAAAGAAACATTACTGGCGGGCATTCGAGCGTTGATTGAACAGTGTTCGTTTTCTTACACCCGCCAGACCGAAATGAAGGGGTTGGGCCACGCGATATTAACCGGTGAGCCATTAGTGGGCGATGAGTCTTTTGCCGTGGTTCTGGCCGATGATTTCTGCGTCCATGAACCTGATTCGGTCCTTGAGCAAATGGTGGCGCTGCACGAGACCCATGGTTGCAGCATTGTTGCCGTGGAAGAGGTGCCTTGGGAAAAAACAGCGAGTTATGGGATCGTGTCCGGTGAAGCGGTTGGGGATGATTTGGTGCGCGTAACTACGATGGTTGAAAAACCAGAGCCCAGTGTGGCGGCCAGTAATCTTGCTGTAATCGGACGCTACCTTTTAACGCCCGATATTTTTGAGATCTTGAAGTCGATCCCGCCCGGCCGCAATGGTGAGATTCAAATCACTGATGCCTTGAATGAGCAGGCAAAAGCTGGGCAAGTGTTAGCCTATCGGTTTAAAGGCCGACGATTTGACTGCGGTAGCATTGAGGGGTTTGTTGCGGCAACGAATTATATTTATCAACAGCATTACGATGTAGGTGAAAACTATCCTAGACCTTAGTTAGGTCTTCTTAAGGCGATAAGCGTGATCTCAAATCGCACTGGGAACCTGAGCTCTGATTAGGCGTCCCTTGGGTCCGTAACGAGGGGTGACAGCACGCGATCGAGGTAGTTCAAAAGCCGATCCCAGGCGTGTTCCGCGGGCACCTGATTTCGATCCAGGTCGCGATCCACATGGAGCCAAAAGCCATGTTGTACGTCGTCATAAATGTGAATGTCATTGTCAAT
>JABGTE010000068.1 GCA_018647445.1 Gammaproteobacteria bacterium | reverse complement strand
ATCTAGCGCTGCAGCTGAAGACGGCCCGCTTGCGCTCAAACTCAAGCTCAAAAAGAGACTGCAAACTATCAGCGCTGACGATACAAAATGCGCGTTCACAATACGGATGACTTTAAAAAGAGTGTCAATTCGGTTTTACTCCAATCTAAAGGGTGCGTAGGTTAGCGTATGGTCTCCTGTTCGGTTTGGAACGGCTGTTTCTCCTCTGCCTTGCGACCATCCCGAAAGAGTCTCTGGCAAGCCATAGTGCCCCGCCACCACATACCCCGCGATCGGTTGATTGCCGGATTGAATCAGCTTGAGCGCAATCGCCGGTTGGCCCTTAATACCGTTAATTTGAAGCACCTTTTGGCCCTTTAGGGATCCCCAACGGTTTGTCATGACGGGCCGCCGAACACCCCCTAATTCAAATTGCAAATCATCTCGAGCCTCGGTTACGACTAGGCTGAACCAGTCCGGATTGGTTGGCAGGATAACGGAAAGCGCATAAATTGCTTGCCCTGCCAGGGTTGTTTTTGTCGCGGTAACTGCCGGTTGGGCGTACAAAGGTATTGGCGGCGCGCTCACTTGCCGCTGAGCAAAGCCTTGTTCAAACGGCAGTTGTGTCTTAATCCCCGCTGGGCCGGCCCAGGACCAGTCTGGGCCTAATCGATCCGAACTCGTGGTTGCAATTGTTGCCGCGCCATCAGGATCCACGACCAGCCTAAAATTAACGTGTTGTGGCCGCATTGCACTGTGCAGGGGAAGTACCAACACTAGCGCGATCGAAACCAGTGCGCCGTAGACCAACACAAGCTGGACTAAACGTGTCCTTTGCTCTGCTGCAAAAGGCGCAAGTAGGACTAAAAATAATCCTAAAAACGGTAGGGTCGTTATAATCAAGTGATAACCCTGGCTTTGCTCCAAGGGTAAAACAAGGCCCAGTGATCCTGGCACTGCAAGCCATAACAAGGTTAACGCGGCGATTAAAACGGTACCAGGTCGCAATATTGGCGCAAAGAACACCAACAGCGCGCCAAAGCTGAGAACCGGTAACACGAGGTTCAAGGCATCGGGTAGCCAAATCAGGAAGGTGAGGCCTGCTATCCACCATATCCACAGGGCAGCGAGCACGCGCTGTGAAAATTGTACGTCCTGAGCCAATTTTATTGTGGCGCATTGCAGCAGCACGATCAGCGGCATACAAAACAACAGATATCGTAGCGGCGCGTCATAGGCAGGCCAATGAACCGTGGCCCCTTTTGTCCACCACAAAGCGGAAAAGGTAAGACCAGTCACAACCAGCGCGAGCATCATGACCCCCGTCAAAGCCGCTGCAGCTGCGATGAGCCTTAGGGGCCGCTTCTGTCGGAATGTTGTGACCAACAACAGGATCGAGACGATTAAAAAACAGGCGGTATTCACCCAATAGGGAGAATGTAGCCACCAACCATAAAATCCTTGATAGCTTACAGCACGCGGCGCGGTGAGCTGGTCAGCCAGGGCTAAATCTCGGACCAAAGGCCACAGGTTGTCGCCATGATGTTGCAAGGTCGAAAGATCAAGCAAAGCAAGGTTATCGAGCCGAGTGTGATAGCGACTGCGCTCAGCCGCAAAGGCAAAGTCCGCACCCGGCACCCCTGCTCGTTTTGAGACACTGAAATCAGTATCGTTGGGCATGCGTTTGAAAATCTCATTGATCAACGACATACCCGAGGGGCGTTCAGCATCGGCGTAGAGGTCAATTAACTGTTGGTTCGGGCCATGGGTTCGAATGATCTGACTGACGCCACTTGAACCGGATCCTTCAATGTTAATCAGCAAGCCAATCTGATCTCGCTTAGGATGATTGGCGAAGAAAGCCTCTGCACCGAGTAATCCCAGCTCTTCTGCATCGGTCAAGACCAGCAAAACCGGCCACTTTAAAGCGGGCTCCTTCAACAGACGTTTCGCGGTTTCCAGTACCGCAACAACCCCTGCCCCGTCATCGCCCGCCCCGGGTGCGACGGGCACTGAATCGTAGTGCGCCATGAGGGCAAGGTATGGCCCAGTTTCTGATCCGGGGATCTCCGCAACCAAATTCTCGACCCAAGCGCAGCGTGACGCCCGGTTTGAGCAGCCCCACTGCCGCTGGATGTCGACCGCCAGACCGATTTCTGCGAGCACTAGGATCAGCTCATCCCGAACTCGATGATTGGCGGCGGAACCGGTCGGATGCGGCGATTCATCTCCTAAGATCCTAGCCAGCAAATCAAAGGCTGTATAAGCCGAAAATCGATCGATTTGGGGCGAGACCGGCGCTGGCGACCGGGTGGCTTGCTGATTCAGTAAAAACGCCAGCAACGCGGTCAGCAAGGCCAGCAACAGGGGGTAACGTTGCCAGCGAATCACGAACGACCGCCACGCACGCGCTGTACTTCAGCCATCAAGCCGAATAACGCGATGGTATCGGTTGTGCCGGCGCGGCCGCTAAATTCGCGATAAAGCGTGTCAACATTAATAGCAATGCGCTCCGCATCCAGCCAGCGATCAAAATCGCCAAGTGCAATATCGAGTGCCGCTTCACGGACGCTTAACCCCGCATCAAATCGGGCGCGAGCCTCACGTTCGATATAACGCAGGTAATCTTGAACGGCTCGAACGCCCTTGAGATCCGTGAGCGGGCCATGGCCCGGTACGATTACCTCCGGATCTAAATCGATGATGGCGTCGCAGGCTTTGATCCAGTTCGCGACCGGACCCGCCCACATGAGCGGTGTGCCTTCAATGAAGAGGATATCGCCGGTAAAAATCGTGCGGTCGTCAGGAACATAAACCAGCACGTCGCCGCCGGTGTGCGCAGGGCCGACTTCGATTAGTTCGACCGATTTATCGCCGACGGCAAGCGTTAGCGCGCCATTGAAGGTTCGACTCGGCAATTTTTCGGAGACTTTGGCGAAATCGAACGGCCCGAATACTGCTTTTAAATAGTCGCCCGTCTCGCCCAACCCATCTGCGGAATCCATAAAGGCTTTGAGCATTTTCGGGGTGAAACTTTCCATTTCCCGAGCGCTGGATTCCGACGCGATGACTTCTGCCTTGGTACATAGTCCATTGCCATGGGTATGATCGCCGTTAGCATGGGTATTCACAACGGTATCAATCATGTCCGCGCTAACACCGCTCGCATCCGCCATCACGTCAAGCATTTCTTGCGTTAACACTGCGTCGAATAACGTATCGACTAATAAGGACGATCCGCTGTCGACGATGAGGCCCGCGTTTGACCAACCCCAGCCGCCATCAGGTTGCAAATAGGCATAGATCCCATTACCGGTTTCATGTAAACCTTTTTGGTATTGCCATGAAGTTGCCATAAGCTTTCCTTTTTTTTCAGAATAACTGAATTGAAGGACCTCTGCATTGCGCCCAGGATGCCAGGGCCAACTCGCCCTGTTATGATCTACCCATCAGGCAGCAGGAATCACTGTGACGACGATTACTTGTATCGAGGACCTTAAAGCACTCTATAAACAACGAGTGCCCAAGATGTTTTATGACTATACGGAATCGGGTTCGTGGACAGAGCAAACGTTTGAAAGCAACGCGACGGCGCTGCAGCATATTTTGTTTAAACAAAGGGTCCTTGTGGACCTATCCCAACGATCGGTTGCCAGCACCCTGCTTGGGCAACCCGTCACGATGCCGGTTGCCTTAGCACCCGTTGGATTAACCGGCTATCAACACGCTGATGGTGAAATCAAAGCAGCAATCGCTGCGGCACGCTTTGGGGTGCCTTATACCCTGTCGACGATGAGTATTTGCAGTATTGAGGACGTTGCAACCAAGACCTCAGCCCCCTTTTGGTTCCAACTCTACGTTATGCGCGACCGAGACTTTATTCGGCGCCTGATTCAACGTGCCAAAGCCGCTGAATGCAGCGCATTGGTGCTCACAGTCGATTTGCAAATTCTTGGGCAACGGCATAAAGATATTAAAAACGGGCTTTCGACACCACCAAAACCGACGCTGAGAAACATCATCAATATGGCCACAAAACCGCGCTGGGGCTTAGGTATGCTCGCCACGCCCCGACGCGACTTTGGCAATATTATTGGTCATGTAGCTGGGGTTAAAGATACCGGGTCCCTATCCGAGTGGACTCGGGAGCAATTCGATCCCGGTTTGAATTGGGACGATGTCGCGTGGATAAAAGATCTTTGGGGTGGCCCGCTTATTATCAAAGGCATTATGACCCCGGAAGATGCGTGCCTTGCCCGAGACCATGGTGCGGATGCCATCATCGTTTCAAACCATGGCGGGCGTCAATTAGATGGCGCGCCGGCGAGCATTCAAGTCTTGCCGGCCATCAAAGCCGCTGTGGGTGATCGAATCGAGGTGTTGATGGACGGCGGGATTCGCAGTGGTCAAGATGTGTTGCGGGCCCTGGCTAGCGGCGCTGATGGCACATTGATTGGTCGGGCCTACATCTACGGATTGGGTGCGCTCGGTGAGGCCGGAGTTCGGGAAACCTTAAACATCCTGCGCAATGAACTGGATTTAACCATGGCATTTTGTGGCTGCACCAATATTGCGAATGTGTCGGGTGATATTTTGTGGTCTTGACTGTGCGTCATCGCAATCATCACTCAAGGTCTGAAGCACGGGGCGAACCTGATTACGATTAGTTTGACAACTGCACTTAAAGAGTCTCGATGAATTGAGGCATCCAGTGCTGCCTAAAACTGTGGTTTACTCTCTCAAGGCAAAGCCTTGTAAGGGGCTTACCTCGCCTGCAACGCAAAGGATGATCCAAGGCGGATGAACCTAAAATGAATCGGACAATTTGATCCGGATTAATCTTAACAAAGGAACACTCATGACAGACTTCCCTCTCCCCAACATATCAACCGATTTAACCGGCCAAGTCGCGTTTGTCACGGGCACGACAGCAGGACTGGGCCGCAGGTTTGCGCAGGTTCTGGCAGCTTGTGGCGCAAAGGTTGTGGTTACAGGGCGCCGGGTGGATCGTCTCGAGGCCTTGAGTCAGGAAATTAATGCCGCCGGCGGCATCGCGGCGGCAATCGCCATTGATATGACTGATCGAGACAGTATTCGTTCGGCGCTCAAGGAAGCCGAGGCTATCTTTGGAACGGTAACCATTTTAGTGAACAATGCTGGGATTCCAGATGCGCAGCGCGCCGTTAAAATAGATGACCCATTGATGGACGCCGTATTTGATACGAACCTCATTGGCCCTTGGGTGCTATCTGTCGAGGTTGCGAAACGGCTCATCGATACCGGACTGTCGGGTAGGATTGTAAACATCGCATCTGTTGCGGCGTTTAACACCACCGCGCAATCGGCGGCGACCCTGTACTCAACCACTAAGAGCGCGGTCGTGCGAATGACGGAATCCTTGGCCGTTGAGTGGTCGCGATATCCGATCAACGTGAACTGTATTGCCCCAGGGGCCTTTTCGAGTGAGATGATGGATGGGATGTTGTCCCGGATGGGCGATATTAGCCAACACTTCCCGAGAAAACGAATTTGCCAGCCTGCACAGATGGACAGCACGCTTTTGTTTTTAGTGTCACCTGCCTCCGAATGCGTCACGGGGACGGTCATTAAAATCGATGATGGTCAAGGGCCGAGATAACGCGACTTTGGCTGAACGCCCACCCTACTTTGAAGCATTAACGATCACAGGACACCGCATATGACAGCTGCCCCAATCCTTTCAGAACGCGTCGGACACACTCAAATCATCACGCTAAATCGCCCAGATTCTATGAATGCCATTACGTCACAGATGCTGACGGACCTTAATACCGCGTTAAAGGCGGCGGATGACGCTCCCCAGGTGCGCGCCGTCGTGATTACTGGGGCTGGGCGCGCCTTTTGTTCGGGCCTGGATCTGAAACAAGCATCCGCCGGCGAGGGAATCGCCGGTACTTTGGGCAGCCGTCAAGGCACCAACCATTACTCGACCCGAGAAATTTGTACGGTTACGTTGCAGCGAATGGACACGCCTGTGATCGCGGCGATTAACGGGGCCGCGGCGGGTTATGGGTTGGATTTGGCGCTGGGTTGCGACATGCGCCTGATCTCCGATCGGGCCAAACTATTACCAGGATTCGCCAAGATGGGGGTTATTCCTGAAAGCGGCGGCACTTGGTATCTGCCACGACTGCTTGGTTGGGCTAAAGCCTGTGAGATCTCGATGCTGGGAGACCCGATGTCTGCAGAGCAGGCGTTAGATTATGGCTTGGTTAATCGGGTTATCCCGGAGGCGCAGCTAATGGAAACGGCTCTAGCTTGGTGCGATAAGATTTCAGCGAACGCACCATTGGCCATCGCGGAGATGAAACGGTTGTTTCGGCATGGTCTAACCCAGGATTTCGAAAGCCATTCGCATCATGTTTTGATGTCGGTTTTAAACCTATTCAAATCAAACGATTTTTCAGAAGCCGTAACGGCATATATGGAAAAACGCGAGCCGGATTTTAAAGGCAACTAGTACCGGGTTTTGGACCCTTTTTAAGTGCGGAGCGCGCAGATGAAAATTGTGATTATTGGTGCTGGTAGCTTGGTGTTCTCTAGTCGGCTAACGGCGGACCTGCTGTCTTATCCAAAACTTCGAACGGCGCATTTCGCGCTGGTTGATACGGACATTGAGCGACTCGATTATGCGGGAAAAATCGTCGCGCAAATTTGTCACCATGGTGACTATAGTGACGTCACTTGGAGTTTACATCATGATCGCGAAGACGCCCTTCCGGATGCTGATTTCGTGATTTCCAGTATTTTAGTTGGCGGGTTTGAGGCGATTAAATCTGAAATAGACTTGCCAAAATCCTTCGGGGTTTGTCAGGCTATCGGCGACACTTTGACGCCAGGAGGGATCATGCGCTGCTTGCGCACCTTGCCGGTGCAGGCAGCAATTGCGCAAGATGTGATGCGGCTTTGCCCGAATGCTTGGCTCCTAAATTACACCAATCCGATGGCGATGCTGAGTTGGGGTATGTTTCGAGCGGCACCCGGCATTAAACTCGTTGGCTT
>JABGTE010000069.1 GCA_018647445.1 Gammaproteobacteria bacterium | reverse complement strand
TACGAAGCCGCGTCGGTCATTGTCGAAGTGATGAACGAAGACGGCACCATGGCCCAACGGCCAGAACTCGAGGTTTTCGCCCAAAAACATGGAATTCGCATCGGCACGATTGCCGACCTCATCGAGTATCGGGTTCTAAATGATAAGACCGTCAATGAAATTGATGTGCGCGATATCGACACCGAAGCAGGCACGTTCCAGCTGCACACCTATAACGATACAACCTCTGACACAATTCATATGGCGCTGACCAAAGGCACGATCAGCGCGGACAGTCCCTGTCTCGTTCGAGTGCAAACAATCAACACCTTACGCGACATTCTGGGCGCAACACGACCCGGCTTTAAGCAATCCTGGTCGACGAAGGATGCGCTCGAAGCACTGGCGTCTGCAGATCAAGGTGTCCTCGTAATTGTTGGCCAACCTTATCAAGCCGATCAAGAACTGGCGCAGATCGAGTCGTTCCCGGATATTCCCGCAGCTGATCGATCGGTTGCAGAATCCGGCGTCTATCGCGTCATCGGCGCCGGCTCGCAGATCCTGCGCGCGCTCGGTGTCGGCAAAATGCGGCTGTTATCAAGCCCTTCTCGGTATAATGCTTTGTCCGGATTTGGCCTTGAAGTGGTTGAGTTTATTGAAGCAGAATGAACGCTCTATGAGCAGCAACCCTTTGGTGGAAGATTAACCCATGGAACAATTACTATCGGTGGAGACGCAATCCAATGCGGCGCCCATGGAACTCAATCTGGCGAGGATTCTGCGAGCGAGCCTAAGAGTTGACCATCGTCGTTTGGCGGGCCTACCCGGCACCATGATCTTAATGGACACCAAAACGCGCCTTAAGCTACGCCTAGTCGTCAATCCCCATACCGGGATCACAGTTTCCAGAGCCGGTAAAAAAGAAACCCCTTTGGTTGAGGGCCTCTTTGATCCGTTTATTGGCGCGCCGCCGACATTCGAACTCCGAGGTGCATGGCGCAAACCCCTTTTAAAACGCAGACTTGAGCAACTCTTTCAACCAGGACTTACGCCTTGGCAAACCGCCGCGGAAAATTTTTATACCGCGAGCAGCCTGCTTGACCCGAACGAATTTACCGTCGAGAGTTACAGCGAAGACACGGACACGCGGCATCGTTGGGGTCAGGGCTCGGAACAGGCCCTCATCCTGGGCAGCGCAGCAACCCTCAGCCATCTCTATAACGGCTACGCGCTCTTGATTGATGATATTTTAAAAGGTCGGATTCAGTGCCAAGCTAGTATGCGTACGATCGCGATCATCACCGATGCCACAACCGACCACTGGATGGACCTGCAATGACAGACACAGCGTTTAAGGGCGAGGTAAGCCTCGATGCCTGGCTTGATCGACACCATGTTAAACGGGTTCGGACAATGGCTACCGATCTCGACGGCTTTGCGCTTGGTAAATATTGCGCCCGTGAAAAGTTCACGAAAGGCCTCCCGATAGGCCATAACCTTGCCGATGTAGCGCTAGGATCCGACAGCGAAAGCACGCCCCATCTGGGTTTTTGGCACTCCTTTAGACGCAACGTCATAGGCGACATAGCGCTAAGTCCAGACCTTTCAACCCTGGTACCCGACGGCCAGGACCCGGATTTGGGTCACGTTATTTGCGACTTTACCTTTTTAGATGGCCGAGCCATCTCGCTCTGCCCTCGAACAAAACTCAAGCAACAAGTTCAAAAACTCGATGACCTCGGCTTGAGTGTTAAGTGCACCTTCGAACTTGAATTTTTCTTATTTGATAATTCTTTCGACGACGCCGAACGTAAGCAATATCAAAACTTAAGCCCGGTAGGCGCCTCGCCCTTACAAACCATTTACCTACTGAAAGACTCTTTTCGAGCCGTCACCTTTATGAATCAAGTCCTCTCCCGGCTTGAAGCCTTTGGCATCCCATGGGAAGCCTGGAATGACGAGAATGGGATAGGACAGATCGAATTGAACCTGGTGCCGGATGAGCCCGTTGTCATGGCGGACCGTGTCGTGCGCGCCAAACAAATTATTTTCGAAACAGCTGTTGAGCAAGGCCTATCGACCACTTTCATGGCCCACCCCCAGCCCGGGTTTTCGAACGGCATGCACATTCATCACTCGTTGCTCCGAGCCGGCGACCCGCAATTTTATGATGACAGCGCGCCACAACATCGTTCACAGTTTCTACGGCATTGGCTTGCCGGCTTGGTTGCCACTATGCCGGCAACGGTGAGTTACCTATGTCCGTCTCTGAACTCTTTTCGGCGGTTACGAGAGTTTGCAGCGCCGCCAGTTACCGCAACCTGGGGTGAAGAAAACAAATCAACCGGGATTCGTCTCATTTGCGATGCACCCAAAACAGCAAGGATCGAGCACCGGGTTGGTGCGGGCGACTTGAACCCCTACCATGCCCTATCCGTCATCTTAGCGGGCGGGCTGATCGGTCTCGCGGCAAAGCAAGAACCGCCACCAGAATTCACCGACTTGGCTTGGGGCATTCCAGCCAGCGTGGAACGCTTGCCTTCAGACATTATGACCGCGGCAAGCACCCTGGACGCCTGTGACGCTTTAAAGCAAGAATTGGTTGCCGAGGATGTGGATTATTGGATCAAATCCAGGCGCCATGAGTGGATGACATTTTATCGTGCCGGTAACGACCCAGACAGCCCAGTTCCAGGGCTCTGGGAGTTTCAAAGATACTTCGCCGCGTCCTAACCTTGTGATTCTGCGCCTAGAGCAGACGATTGAATGTCTAAAACTATCGCTTAGCCTTAGCCTCTTTCTGTGCTGATCGGCGATCCAGTAACCATTGGGTCAATGCGTCGTCGCACGCTAGATCGCCAAGTATTGGACTCTGAAACCCTTCAGAGAGGCGTCCAGCACCTGAAATCGAAGGCCATGCCACACCTTGCCCCTTCAGCTGAATTGATTCGACCCCAACTTCTCTGCAAATCACCGTGTTCTTGATGCTTCATTTTTAAACCTTGATTCTCATTGCGTGGTTACGAGACTGGCTGGGAATCTATTCCAAAGGACTGCGCCAGTCGAGACGGACCCTATTACAAGGCTTGATCTACTAACGAGACAAATAGTGGGCTGCTGGACCCAATATACAATCTGAAGCGAGCCAACAACGCGTCATCAAAACGCCGACCCGATAAGCAAGGCTCTTGCTCCCCAGCGGCTGAGTGGACTATTCGTGGGTCTGCTGACAATGCGCTTGAGCAGGTCCAGTTTCACCAAGCCAATCACCGATGAGATATCTCAAAGGCCCTTAACCTGCAGTCTTATCCATTATCCCTTATCCCTTATCCCTTATCCCTTATCCCTTATCACTTGTCTCTCATCACTCATCACTTACCTATTATCCCACTGCCCTTAAGCCTAAGCGCGGCTTAGGCGGCCCGAAACTGTTCGACATCAACCTCGTCAATTTGATCCGCGAGTAGAAATTTTTCAGCGTAATCTTGGTAAACACCGCTGTCTAAGAACAGATCGTATAAGCCTCTATCTAAATGATTGTCTTTAACCATAAAGGACATAATTCTTAGACTTTGTGACAGTGTCTTTCGATCCTTATAAGGTCGATCGGCCGCGGTCAGCGCTTCGAACACATCCGCGATGGCCATAACCCGTGCCTGCACCGACATTTGATCGCCGGTGAGCTTTCGCGGATACCCCGTACCATCGATTTTTTCATGATGACCACAGGCAATCTCCGGCACTCGTCTGAGCGCCTTGGGCAGTGGGAGGTTCTCGAGCATCACCGCCGTTTGGACAATGTGGTCATTAATAATAAATCGTTCTTCATTGGTGAGCGTGCCGCGCGAAATGCTCAGGTTATACACCTCACCCTTATTGAACTTGTACTCGGGCACGTCTACCTTAAAGCCATAGGGGTTATCGGGGTCTGCACTAAACGGTTGTACCTCGTAAGAAATAAGATGGTCTTCTCGGTCCATTAACAGCGGCTCAACAACCGGTAATTCTGGCGCGGGCGTACGCTCAAAGCGTTTGCGCTCCTCGATTGAGATACCAACCCGATTGTTCAAGGTCCGTGTCCAAGATTGCGCCGCGATGGCCTTTACTCGCGCTTTGGCATCGTCATCCAAAAATTCGCCGCCCACATTGGTGGCTGCAATAAAGTAATAATCCGCGTCAATTTCAGCGAGCCGTTCTGTAAGCGCAGCTTGCAGCGCCGGCGCATCGCCACCGGCAACAATCGCTTTTAAACAATCGATTTCTGCATCACGCTTGAGCACTTCAAACCGCACTCGCACCTCGTGAATGCGATCGGTGATGGTTTCGAGCTTGGTGGACTTGTCGACGACATACTCTGGGGTGACAACCTTGCCACAATCATGCATCCAAGACGCCACGTACAGCTCATAGCGATCCTCTTCGGATAGATTAAAATCTTTGAATATACCAGTGGTTTCGGCATTCGCCGCCTCGGTCAACATTTGCGCAAGTTCCGGCACGCGCTGGCAGTGTCCACCGGTATAGGGTGACTTGGCATCAAGCGCATTCGCCAACAGCTGGATGAAAGCCTGTTGCAAGTCAGTCATTTCCTTCAATAAAGTCGCATTATCCAAGGCAACCGCGGCTTGAGACGCTAAGGCTTCAATAATCGGCTGGATTTCCCCGTCAAACGGGCCGACTACCTTGGTCTCCGGGTCGGTTCGGTTCAGCAACTGTAAAACCCCGATCACTTCATCTGCATTATTTTTCATTGGGACTGTGAGAAAAGACGTTGACCGAAAGCCTTTGAAGCCAAATGCCTCATCAAACTTCTTGGTGCCCGTAAAATCAAAGTCATCCGAAAGGTATACATCTGGGATATTCACCGTTTTGCCCTCATTGGCGGCGTAGGTCACGATGTTATGGGTATTTGGTGCGCCTTCTGCGTTTTTGAGAGCCATTGGCGGCAAGGTGACATCACCACCGGTGGTCCCGCCCTGCGCAATTTCGAGTGAGTTGGTTCGGACAATCTCAAATTTTAAGAAATCTTCATCGCGCAGGTATAAGGTTCCGCCATCAGCTTGGGAGATATCCATCGCTTCAAGCAAGATTCTTTCCATCAAGACGGTTGTGTCTTTTTCTGCCGAGAGGGCGATACCAATTTCGATTAAACGATTCGCCGAGCTTGAATCTGTAGTCATACTTTTCTCATTAAACCATTAGTACTTAAGCTCAATAATGGACAATTTGCTGCAAAATGCAAAAGGTATTACATACGATACCAACATACCGTTTCTGTTATCATTTCCCTTCAGATGGAGACCCTTATGGCCGTAGCAATCCCTTATGTTTACGAGTACGAGTTTGCGTACGCAACGCTTGAAACCGTATCCCCACTGGTTCGCAGAATGACAGCGCGTAACCCATCCGGTTTCACCTTTAATGGCACGGGTACCTACGTGATCGGTCACGGCAACGTTGCGGTTGTTGATCCGGGACCGATGATTGACGAGCACATTGCAGCGCTCAGCGATGCCCTCGCCGGCGAGACCATTACCCATATCTTAATCACCCATACTCATATGGATCATTCCCCTGCTGCGGCACCCCTCAAACAGCTGTGGCAAGCGCCAACCTATGGTTACGGGCCGCACGGCGCTGGCAAAATCGCCTCGGGCACCCCGATTGAAGAAGGCGGCGATATGGACTTTGTGCCGGATCATTTGATCCAAGATGGCCAAATGATTGAAGGCGATGGCTGGACCGTTGAATGCGTGTACACCCCAGGGCATACCTCTAACCATATGTGCTTTGCGCTCAAAGAGGAAAAGGCGCTCTTCACAGGAGATCATGTCATGGGCTGGTCAACCAGTGTCATTGGCCCACCCGACGGTGATATGACGGCTTACATGGAAAGCCTGGAAAAACTGCAGCGACGGGACGACCAGGTTTACTGGCCAACCCATGGCACCGCCATTCGCGATGTTCAGCCCTTCGTGCAAGCCTTTATTGATCATCGTCTCGAGCGCGAGCAGCAGATCCTAGCCTGTTTAAACGACGGCCTAACGCGGATCCCGGACATGGTGCCCGTCATGTATACCACCACGGACCCTCGAATGTTTCCCGCCGCTGAGCGTTCTGTATTGAGCGCCATGATTCGGCTGATTGATCAAGGCACCGTCTCCAGTACCCTGCCGGTATCAACGGCGTCTGATTTCTTATTAACGTCTGATTAAAGCGGTCGCTTGCGGGTGCCTGTGCGCACCCAAAGCTTTCAGATAAATCACAAATTATTGCACCATACAGTGGCCGATGCGCTTGATAAATCGGCGGTCACTGGTGACCGATTATTGTGGGTGCGCCCATACATATCACGTCCTGCTGTCAGCGAGAGGCGGCTGTACCAAAGAGACGACTTGTTGCATAACAACTCTTTCCCCTAATCGACGCGCTATACGCGCATGACTGCATCCACTGGAAAGGCACTACCCCATAATTCCCTGCTACGCCGACCAGCACCTTCGCAGCGCCTAGGGATCACTGCAAGGTCCACAGGCTGCCTTGGTTTCAATCAGCCCGCGCTGATCCCAGCGAGTGACACCCCGCAACACCACGTCCTGAAAAAGATCGCGCGAACTGTATCTCAGCACCGATCAGACTTGTGCCGCCTGAGTTTTACACCTCACTGATGCCCTAACCGAGCGCCGTGACTTGCTGCCAGAGATCCCCTGTTTCATCGGCCAACAGGGTACGGCCAAGACGCTCCTGCCAATACGCTTCATGACCAAATGCATCGCGCCAGGACCAGAGACGGCGCGTGAGATGATTGAGGCGATGATCTCGCGTATACCCAATTGCTCCATGAACCTGATGCGCGATCTCAGCACAGATACCTGCGGCCTCACCAATGCGTGCTTTGGCAATGGCCACATCGATAACAGCAACCTCCGATTGCACCATGAGCGTCTCAGCTGCACGAGTACTGGCCGCGACTTGCGTCGCAAAGACGGCCAACTGTTGCTGAATGGCCTGAAACTTCGCAATGGCCTTACCAAACTGTTTACGCTCCAGTGAGTAACCAACCGTTGCCGCCAACGCCTCTTCCAACGCGCCAGCCATCATGACGGCCCGCATAGCGGCGCCCCAGACCAGCACCGCATCAAGCTCAGCATCATTGATGGCAAAACAGGCCTCGGGCTGGACCGTTGTCGCCACCTGTACTGTATCACTGGCTTCTCCCGCTAAATCCTTGCTGTGCGTTATAACAACCGCATCAGCTGGGATCTGACAAATCATTGACGCGTCCCCTCTTTGGGCAACCACCAGGAGGGTTTTGCAGTAGCGCGCGAATTTGACGCCCTGAACAACGCCCTGCAGTTGACCCGATTCCGTCAGCGTGACTGAACCCTGTACGAGGCTCACAGGGCCTTCGGGTAAACGCTGACCCAATTGCGATAAAACTTGCCCTGCCAGCAACGTTTCTGCCAGCGGTAGGGGCGCAGCTTTACGACCGGCTTCGCGCAACACGACCAAAGCGTCACCGAAGCTCCCGCCGGCACCGCCTGATGACTCAGCTACCCCCAACGTCGTCAAGCCATTATCATCTAAAAGTGTCCACAACAATTC
>JABGTE010000070.1 GCA_018647445.1 Gammaproteobacteria bacterium | reverse complement strand
GATGCGGTGGCCGGTGTGTCCCGCGTCCGCTGTGCGGTTCCAGCTACCATGCTCGGCAATGAAGAGTTGGTTTTGATACTGGGCGGGGAACTGAGCGCCCGTGGCAAAGGCAACCCCCAAGGGGGCAACGTGGGGCCCAAGCTCGAGCGCTGGGGGCGTTAAGACTCGGTCCGGCGTTCGGGCGCCAAATTTTGGATCAATCACATCTAGACCATGGCGGTAGGGATAGCCAAAGTGTAGGCCACGAGTGCTTGCGATGTTCAGTTCGCACGCTGGGCTGTTATCGCCTAAGTGATCTCGACCATTGTCGGTAAACCAAAGGGCATCGGTTTCAGGGTGCCAAGTAAAGCCCACCGAATTTCGAACACCGAGCGCAAAGGCAGTGAGAGCTTTCGGCTTTGCTGAAAAATCTAAGGTTTGAATTGAGGCGTAAACAGGGTTAACGGACAGGCAAATGTTGCACGGGGCTCCCACGGGAATGTATAGCAAACCATCTGGCCCAAAATCGATGAACTTCCAACCATGGTGTTTGTCTCTTGGGAGCTGGGTGAAAACGGGACTCAGCGATACAGGCTGTAGAAACACCTCATCAAGTGAGCCACTTTGATAGATCGTATCAACCGCCGCAATGTAGAGCTGGTTATCTTTGATCGCAATCCCAGAAGGCATGGTGAGGTCCGAGGCAATGATCTTTACCGTCTCTGCAATCCCGTCCTGGTCTTGATCCCAAATGGCATGAACCAGACCAGCGCGACGACTACCGGCGTAGAGTACGCCTCGGTCATCCAACGCCAGTTGCCTTGGATTCTCGACCTCAGCATAAATACTGATTGCGAAACCCGTGGGCAGGGAGAGTTGTTCCAGCGGTAATGCGGCGCTCGCTTTAAATCCTAGGGTGACACCGAGTATGATGGCAACGCAAACGCCCCAATGTCGCGGAAGTGGTTCGACGAACCCACGCTTGCTGATATGACCCTTACCTTGAGCTGCGGTGATCATGATTGAACAATCTCTTCGTGACGAAATTCAGCGCTACTATTCCTCTTTTTTATCGGCAAAGCAATTCCGCCCACGATATGGGCAGCGGTTAATGATTGCAGAGGTCGCAAGGCGGTTGGCGGGGGACACCGCCGGAATCGACGCGTCGCCCATTGCGTTGGTGCAAGCGGGCACGGGCACCGGCAAAACGGTCGCCTATGCCTTGACCGGCGCTTTGATTGCTGCGGCCAAAGATAAAACCTTGATCATCTCAACGGCAACCATTGCCCTTCAGGAGCAGTTGGTGTTGCGAGATTTACCCGACATTCAGGCCAAAGCGGGGATGAACTTTACCTTCTCTTTAGCTAAAGGCCGTCGCCGGTATCTTTGTCTATCAAAGCTTGATGCCAGCTTGGAGGGGCGAAGCCAATCCTCCAAAACGTCAGACTTCTTTCCAGATGAACTGTTGGTCAATGCACCTAACCAAGCACAAGTCTTGTCGCTGCTGTTAGACAGTTACGGCAACGGCACTTGGGACGGTGATCGCGACTCGTTGGCGGTGGTCGTTGAAGATCAGATTTGGCGCGGCGTCAGTACGGATCGGAGTCAATGCACCAATCGACAATGTAGTTTTTTCAGTCAGTGTGCTTTTTTTAGAGCAAGAGAAGGTTTAGATCAGGTCGATGTGATCGTTACCAACCACGACTTGCTGTTGGCGGACTTGGCATCTGACGAAAGCCAGATTCTGCCGCCGCCAGAATCCAGTGTGTATGTGTTCGATGAAGCCCATCACTTGGTTGAAAAGGCCCGATCGCAATGGGCGGGGTTTTTAGGCCGTTCGACAACCCGTGGCGTGTTGGAGGCGGGCGCGACATTGCTGGATCAGCTTGAGCAGGATCTGGCTGCTGCCGAGCTAACCGATGTCTCACAGATTTTGTCTGGCAAACCGGGCTTTGCGGTAGTCATTTCGGAGGCACTCACTTGTTTTGATCAGCTCATGCAACATATGGCGGGTTTCGAAGTTGACGCAACGCGCCAGGGCGATGTCGGACGGTACCGCTTTGCCGGTGGCGAAATCGATCCAAGCTTGCAGACAGAATGTCATTATTTGGCCAGTCTCTTGGGGCAATTGGACCGCGCCGTTCAGGATTGGCGACGAACCTTGGAACAATCGGTGAGCGGCGCCACTATAAAAGAGCGATTGGCGTTGGAAGGTTTGATTCCCGTTCTTGGCGGCTTTTCAAGCCGGTTTGTTGCCGCGCAACGTCTATTGCAATTGTTTGGTCAACCTCAAGATCCGGAGGCGTCACCCTCCGCGAGATGGTTGGACTTTCGGTCTGATGATTTGTTGGTGCACTGCACGCCGATTCAAGTCGACGATTTGTTATATGAAAAGCTCTGGACTCGCTGCGCCGGGGCAGTGCTGACCTCAGCAACGCTTGCCGTCGGACAAGATTTTGAATTGGTTACCGCCGATCTTGGTTTGCCGGAAGACGTCGCGGGTTTGATTGTGCCCAGCCCGTTTGATTATGGTCAGCAAGGCCGACTACGGGTGCCGAAAATGCTGCAAAACCCATCGGATCCGAGTGCGCATACCGAGGAAATTGCCAGTTTGATGCCAGGGCTTCTAACCGAGTTCCAAAGTGCTTTGGTATTGTTCACCTCCTGGCGCCAATTCTTTGCGGTGATCGATGCCTTGCCAGACGATCTACGGGGGGATTGCTTGCTTCAGGGTGAAATTAGTAAGGCGGAATTATTGAACCAACATCGCGACCGAGTCGACGCAGGGAAACGGAGCTATTTAATGGGGCTTGCAAGTTTCGCCGAAGGGGTCGACCTGCCCGGGGACTATTGCCAGCAAGTGATCATTGCAAAGATCCCCTTTAGTGTTCCCGACGATCCGGTGGGCGCGACTCAACAGGAGTGGGTTGAAGCAAGAGGGGGCAATGCCTTTTATGAGTTGATGTTGCCCCATGCGGCCTTGCGGTTAACGCAGGCAGCGGGAAGGTTGCTTCGAACTGAGCAAGATTCGGGCGTTGTTACGATTCTCGACGCTCGGCTCACCACAAAGGCGTACGGTCGAAAGCTCATTGCGGCCTTGCCGCCGTTTCGGTGGGATCCGACAACGCTGAGTTAAGGTGAGCGGCTTTTGATCTCGCTGGAATTGGATGCTTTCTGCGGGGCAGTCAAGGGCTGAAGATATCCGTCACACGCCGAATCGTCCGGAAACTTGGAGGCAATAAATATCATGAAACCATCAATTGATACCGTTATTGCTGAGCAGTTGGCGCAGGCCAAGATTACAGATCCGGCCTACGAGGCAATGCTCAGGGCCTTGGTGGCCAAGGTG
>JABGTE010000086.1 GCA_018647445.1 Gammaproteobacteria bacterium | reverse complement strand
CTTTGGTCCTTCTGACGTATTGGGGACCTATAACATCTCGAAGCTTGCCGACATCGCGTTGGTTCGTAACCTTGCGATGGAACTTGGACCCCATGGCATACGGGTCAATGCGATCTGCCCCGGACTTGTCAAAACCGATTTCGCCAAGGCACTTTGGGACAACCCTGAAGCTGAACAGCGCGCCAATGAAGTCACGCCCCTGCGCCGATTGGGCGAGGCTGATGATTTCAAAGGTATTGCGGTCTTCTTGGGCTCGAACGCCTCGAGCTGGATCACTGGCCAGGCCATGACAGTTTGTGGCGGCACCAACATGTGGGGGTAGCCTAACCCGGCGCACTCATTTGAAGCATGGCCATTAAGCCATGTAATAGCGCGACCAGCACGGTCACACGGCGACGCATCGTCTGATAATAGCTTGGCGCTGTCCGGAACACCGGGCGCCAACGCTCAACCGTCAAAAGCACGACAAACAATCCCCCTTGGGCGAGCAACCCCCACATGAGTGGCATTAGAGAAATCATCACGGCCACGATCACCAAGGCATTGCTTAGACCTATCTCAAACCAAGGCATGCGCCCTGAGGGCGTGCGAGTCAGCGCAATCCCCCACCAGCTACCCATCAAGAACGCAGCGATAGCAAGGCCATATCCCTGAAAAATGCGGCTGGCCAAAGGCGCCTGAAACATCTGATCTGCAACGATACAGGCGGCGAAGGGCATCAGCCCAAGATAGGTCAGCACGGGCACCCAAACGCCTCGGTCTTGCCAGTTTGGCATCACGGTCAACTAACCTTCAGCGCGGCGTTTCATTTCGCTAAACGCCGCAAGTGCGGCCTCTCTGGAAGCCTTCACCTCTACGATCGGCGCTGGGTAATCCTCTCCAATCACGACGCCCGCTGCGCGGCTGATTTCAACCGGGCAAGCCCAAGGCTCATATAAATATTTATTCGGCAATCGCTTAAGCTCGGGCACATAACGCCGCGTGTACTCACCATCGGGGTCAAATCGTTGGCCCTGGGTAATCGGATTGAAAATTCGAAAATAGGGTGCTGCATCCGCGCCACTACCGGCGCACCACTGCCAACTGGCGCTGTTACTGGCAAGATCAGCGTCCACTAAACAATCCCAAAACCAACGCTCGCCGTGGTGCCAGTGCAACTTCAGGTTTTTGATCAAGAAAGAGGCCACAATCATGCGGACCCGATTGTGCATGCTGCCGGTTTGCCACAACTCACGCATCCCAGCATCCACAATCGGATAGCCCGTTTGCCCTGCCTGCCAAGCTTTCAAGAAAGCCTCATTGCCCTCCCAAGGGAAATGATCGAATTTCGCTTGCAGATTCTTCTCCTGCAACGTGGGGAAGTGATAGAGCAGGTTGTAAGAAAACTCTCGCCAAACTAACTCTTTGATAAAATGCGCTTGATTATCATCAGAAGGTGACTCTGCACGCGCGCTTGCTAAAACTTGATGGGGTGAAATCTCCCCGAAATGGAGATGCGGGGACAACCCGGAAACCGAACGCTTGGCAGGGAAGTCTCGGCCTTCTCGGTAATCACCCATTCCGGTTGCTAAAAAATGCTGTAACCGACGCTGCGCGCCTTGCTCACCGGGCATCCAGTCCATCAACATCGCGTCGTCCCAAGCTACCTGCGGGCGTAATGCGAGCGATTCCAGTCCGGCTTGTTCCTCATGTGGCACCACCTGAATCCGATCGGTGTTGAGCACGCCCGGCGCCCGGGTGGATAGATTCGCCATGCAATGCTTATAAAACGGCGTATACACCCGGTAGGGGTTTCCATCCTTTTTAACGGTGTCCCAGGGCTCAAATAAGAGCGCACCATTGAAACTAGCAACAGAAAGGCCGCTGACTTTAAGCGCCGTTTTCAAACCTGAATCGCGCTGAATCGTCCAAGGCTCGTAGCCTCGATTCCACGTCACGGCCTCAATCTCGTAACGCCCACACAGGTCTGGAATGAGGGCTTGTGCCGAGCCTTTCAGCATCACCAAATTATTGTTGAGGCTTGCATTAAGCGCCGTTAAAGATCGGTGCAGCCAGGCGCGAGAGGCCCCTCCCAACGCGGACCGTGCGGGCTCATCCGTGTCCAATATAAAAACCGGTAACACCTCGCCTTGCTGACAGGCCGCGAGCAAAGCTGGATTATCTTGTAATCGGAGATCGTTTCTAAACCAGTGAAGGGTTCGCATTACATCTTGCCTCGCATCATTGTTGTATTGGTCACTTAATCGTTACCGCGGTCAGGCCTTATGACCAAGCCATAAACCCATCTTTTATTACTGGTCCTTGAGTGTCATTGCGCAGTTCGAATAACGCCCAACCCGAACCTTGCGCCGTAATGTGCAGCATTAAGGTCTGGGGCATCACGACCATACTGGTGAAACGCGCACCCAATCGGGTAATCCGGTCCACCGCACCATCGATCAGCTCGTGACTTAAGGCGCTCACCGACAATGCGAGCGATGCAGTCCCATGCAAAATGACGTCTGGCAAGCCTGCAGCCAGCGCAAAAGCGCGATCGGAGTGAATCGGATTATAAATTCTTGCTGTCTCCGTATAGACGTTGCCGAGCCCTGCTGAGACCGCAATCGGAATTTCGACTACCGCACCGACCCCTTGCTGAGCCTGATTGGCTAGCAGCCAGGCTGGCGCTTGCGCGATCGGTGCTACCGCGGGCCCTTCGATCATAACGCCCCGGCTCACGTTGGTTTGCCAGGTTCTCGTAACCAAGGCACCGGTCTCATCGTGGGTATCAAGCTGTAAACAAACCTTGGCGCCCTGCTGGCCTGCTTGCAAATCAACGACCGTCGCGGTGGTTTGATAAGCCTGCCCAGGCACAATAGCCTTTATCACATGCAAGTCATGGGTTGCATGAACCCCCCGCGCAAGCTCGTCATGGCTCAAACAATTATGTCCAGGTAGGGCTCGGCTATCCAAGACGCTCGGCCACTCTAAAGCAACAGGAAACAGGGGATGCACCGCAAGGGCTTTTCGGGCCGTATCACGCAATCGAAGATTATCATCCTGCAACCCGGCAGCATAGGCCATGGTCCAACGGGCATCGACCGCGTGTCGTCTTGGCAATGTCCTCTGCCCTATAAGCTGGGTATGAAGCGGCATAGGATCGATCCTTGTTTTTGAGCAACACTTACTCTCAGCCCACACAGAGCGGCCGAATGCGGTTTTATCTGGCGCTCACGCTACAGTTTGAGCGGAATCTCTAAAGCAAGATCGCTACCTGCGACCGGATTGCCAATCATTTCATCAAAACTACTTTGGTGTCTCAAGGCTGCTGCACCATACTGCACGTCAGCAAGCGCTCGCTTCATCGCGCCCAAACTTCGCGTCATTAGTCGTTGACCGTTTTCTGATAGTACGGCGTAGCGCTCAGTGCTCACATCCGCCTCGGCCAAATAAATCTCGGGATCTTGGCTTTGGATCAGCAGATTCACCGGTTCCTTTCTCGCCCGCTCAATTAAATCAACAAGCCTTATCTTTTTACAATCCATTAATACCTTTTGACCCTCCTGAATCTTGATCCAGAGCCTCTATCCGTTCCTGACCCTAGCTGACTACCAGCGACGCGCGGTCCTCTCTTCAACGATCAATTCAAGCAAAAGGACCAGTTGTAGACCAATTTCTAGCGAACAGGGATTGATCTGATTTGATCAAAGCCTCGTATTTTTTTTAACAACAACGAAAAGGACCTAGACATGACGTCATTTGCCGCTTCATCCATTACCCGAAAATCAACTATCAGCGCGGAAGCTGCCGCAGTTAAAGAAGCTTTGGTGCTCAAAGGACTTGAGACGCCGATGCTTGAAACTGGACTAACTCGCGATGAGAAATACCTCCGGATCAAGGCCGCTATGCGCGATGTTGTCACTACCTTAGGGCTCGACCTCAGCGACGACAGCCTAACAGAGACCCCGCACCGCATTGCAAAGATGTATATCGACGAAATTTTTTCGGGCTTGGATTACAGTCAATTCCCTAAGATCTCAGTCATCGAAAACAAGATGGGCGTTGAGGAGATGGTCAAAATTACCGACATCAACCTCACCAGCACATGTGAACATCATTTTGTGACCATCGATGGGGTCGCCGACGTTGCCTACATTCCCAATGAAAAAATTATCGGCCTTTCCAAGATCAATCGCATCGTGCGCTTTTTCGCCCAAAGACCACAGGTTCAAGAACGATTGACCCAGCAGATCCTGGTAGCCCTGCAAACCTTGCTAGACACCGATAGTGTTGCGGTTCGCATCAAAGCCACCCACTACTGCGTGAAATCAAGAGGTGTCATGGACACTAGTTCACAAACCGAAACCACCGCATTGGGCGGCCAATTCAAGGCCAACCCAACTGCTAGAGCCGAATTCCTAAGTTGAGCGATCCATTTTGGCAGGGCGCAGCTAATCCAACTCAAAAAGCGAAGCGTAAGACGTCCAAATTCGCCCCAATCGGAATGGGGCTTTTAATCCTTCTGCTAAGTGGATGCAGCGCCCAACCGAGACCGCCTATGAAAACAGTCGCTGATCTGAATCTAACGCGCTTCATGGGTGAATGGCACGTTCTTGCTGACATTGAGACCCCCTTTGACCGCAACGCCGTCATGCCCTTAGAGTCCTATAGACTCGCACCAGGCGGCGTAGTCGAGACCACTTACTCCTATCGAGAGGGCACTCCCGACGGGCCACTGCGGGAACGAAACCTGAAAGGCTTCGTCTCGGACCAGTCACCGGCGATCTGGGGAATGCAAATTTTCTGGCCCGTCAAAGCCGAATACCGCGTCGTGTATCTCGATAACGACTACCAAACAACCATTATTGGTCGGACAAAACGGGACTTTGTTTGGGTCATGGCACGAACCCCTGACATCGACCCCGCGATATTTTCCGACCTCATGCAAACCGTGCAGACCTTAGGTTACGACCTGTCAAAAATACGCATTCACGAGCCCATGCGCTCGTTACAGGTCCAGACGACCGAACCGTATATCAATCGCAATGATCGTTAGTGATCTAATTTGCCCCGATGGCCGTAATACTTTGAAATAAGAGAAGCAAGTGCGAATAATGGTGACTCATATTAAAACCAAGGCCAAGATGAACAAACCCAGTGGACCGGATTGGAATGCCCTGCTTGTCAAAGTTGGAAGCCATCAAGATAAGGCTGCCTTCGGCGCCCTTTTCTCACACTTTGGGCCGCTGCTGAAAGGCTTCTTGCTCAAGGGTGGTGGCGTCGAGCCAGAGCAGGCAGAAGAGCTGGTCCAAGAGACCATGATCAAAGTATGGCGCAAAGCGCCGAGCTACGCGCCGACTCAGGCGGCGGCCAGCACCTGGATGTACACTATTGCCCGAAACACCCGCATCGACTGGCTCAGAAAGCACGCTAAGAAGAATCACCAAACAGACGAGCTGGTTGCTGAAGATCTTTTTGACGAGAACGAGGAATCTTCACCGTTCACCGCGTTAATCCAGACTCGAAACGCCAGTAACATCAAAGAACATTTAAATAGTTTGCCTCAAGAGCAGCTCCAAGTTCTCACGTTGATGTACTTCCAAGGCAAGTCAGGTCAAGAAGTTGCCGACGAGCTCGCCATTCCGCTGGGAACGGTTAAATCTAGAGTGCGGCTTGCGCTGCAAAAATTAAAACTAAAATTAAGCCCAGAGGGCGAAGAACAGGTGGTGTACGCTTCATGATCAATAATCATCCAAATACTCAGCTTTTGACTGATTACGCAACGGGCGGGCTGTCAATGGCGCCGCTTATTTCAATTACGACACATCTGCAGTTTTGCGACCAGTGCCGAGAAGCTGTTAGCGGCCTGAACATCCTTGGCGGCGAGCTGCTCGCAGACTGTGACGAAGCCGAATTATCGGACGACCTACTAGCGCAAACCCTGGCTATGCTTGATGCGCCGATGGCGCCAAGCGCGGGTGTCGAGGTGGCAAATGAGGCCCCCAAGTCAAGCCTCTGCCCTGATCTTGCGAACCAACTCCCCAAGTACTTACACAAGTTTCTGAATCATCAAGAACTTGAGTGGCGAAGCTTGTCCTCTACTTTATCCGTTGCGGCCATCAGTGTTGGCGAGGCCGATTATGAGCTCGCATTGCACCGAATTGATGCCGGCGGCAAGGCCCCAGTTCATGACCATAAAGGAACCGAGTTAACAGTTGTCCTTAAGGGCAGCTTCTCCGACGAAGATGGCATTTACCGCGAAGGCGACTTCCTGATGCGCGAGCCTGGTGACATTCACAGACCGTCCGCAACCCAAGACCAAGCTTGCATCTGCCTGTCAGTACTGTCTGCACCGATCAAGCTGACTGGCATTAAGCAGGTATTGAACCCGTTCATGCGGTTCAACCCTAGCTGATACTCAATTCGCCCTGTCGGGCCGTCCCGGTCACTTCAAAACCGGGCACGGAAGCTATAATAGGCTCCGTTAAGAGCCCGCTTTCAGGCCCTTCGCAGCACGTCACTACGACCCTCTACTTGATGCATAAGGGGCAGGGTCAAAGCCGAAAATACCAAACCGCGCGGTCACCGCCGCTAACGTTTCAGCGTTCCAGTACGGATTGCCCGGCGCTGGAAAACCCATGACGCAACGCTGCTGCACACTCGCAGCCCCAATCAATTTTTCTAAAAACTGACTCTCTCGATAGGCCGACCATGCCCATCCTGGGTGCAAGGTGCTCACCCATTCAGCAGACGCGACGCGAAACGTCATATTGTGCGCTAATCGCCGAGCCCCCTGTTTCAAAGGCGTTCCACGATGCCAGGTGTCATGACGATACAGCAGGACATCTCCTGGCCGATACGCAACTCTTGCCTCACGCTCGTAGAGCCTCGCCCTGAATTCAGCGACTTCTGGGGCCGTTTCTGAGAGATAGATTTCGGCAGCGGCTCGATCGTTGATAAATCTCAGATCGCCAATACCCGGTGCGTCAATGATTGGCCAGCGATAAGCAGGATCCTGTGATCCGGTGCGCGGCACAACAGCGGTCTCACCGCCGCAATCTGCTGAGTCCGAATAATACAGAATTAACTCAACCGCCTCCGGCGTCTCCCACCGGGGAGGATGAACCAAGGAATGATTCGGATAGTCCACATGCATACGCTGGTCCCGATTGTCTTGCTCAGACTGCCGTTCGCGACGGCCGTACTTGGGCCAAAGATCTGACTGGGTAATTCGTAACTGAGAGATTTCAGTATCAAGGAGGTCGGCAACCGCTTGCAGCAATACTGGGTCTAAGGTGATTTCGTTAAAGATGGTATGCGGCGAGGGAAATACCAGCGCACCATTGCTACCGAAGTCAGTCACCTTGTCAGCGGCGGCCGAATCAGCTGCCGGAAACGTCGCATCCGCCAAGTCTAATAGCTGCTGTTGCAAAGCGGGCGCAATCAAACCAGTAACCAAGGTGTAGCCCTGCTCGCGCCATTGGCCGATCTGGGCTTGCGAGAGCCTTGATGCGGCAACCGGTTCTGATCGAATCTCACGCTGGGTCATAACGCGCTCACATTGCTGCAATACCAAGACCCTTTGGTCCGGCCTTGGCGTTAAAAAGTAAAATCAGAACAATAACGCGCTCAATTTCTGCCGTTGATGACGTTCATCCCCAAACTGGTATTGACTCCAAAGCGCCCGCCTTAAAAATAGCTGAGCATCACATTCATAGGTAAACCCGAAACCGCCGTGAAACTGGATCCCGCGATCACCGGCTTCCGAAAACTGCTCACTCGCACAGCATTTCGCCATACGAACCGCCGACTCGACGACCGCGAGGTCCGTTTCATCTCGCCATACCGTGGCTGCATGATAAAGATACGATCGAGTCATTTCAGAGCCCATTAAAATATCCACGGTAGGATGCTTCATCGCTTGATAACTCCCGATCAATCGCTCGAATTGTTTTCGAGTATTGAGGTAACCCACAATCACTGCCAGTACACCTTCAAGCCCGCCAGACATCTCGGCGGTGATTAGCAGCATGCCGGCTAACTCAATCTTTTTAAACGCGGTACCGGGCAGAACCTGATCCGCTCGAATCGGTAAATCCGATAGCGACAGGCTATAGCTCCTTCTCGTTTCATCGATCACGACCTCACGCTGAATTGCACCGTCGGGAAGCTCACTAGCGTCGAGCAAGCACCAGCGCAACGAATCACCCTGCAAAGCCGAAACTAAGATCACATCGGCAACACCCGCGTCGAGTACAAAAGCCTTACTGCCAGTCAATGTCATTTCACCAGAGGCGGATTGATTCAAATGCGTTGCGATTTGATCCGGATCCCAAGAGCCGTTTGCCTCGCTCAAAGCAACGGTTGCAATCTGTCCAGCAGCGATTTTAGGAAGCCATTGGTTTTTCTGGTCGTCACTGCCATTCGTAATAAGGACTTGCGCTGCAAGGGTTGAGGCCAACATGGGCGTTGCCAAGAGTTGACGACCCATTGCTTCAAAAATCGGCACCGTATCCGCCAAATCCAATCCAAGCCCACCATAGATTTCCGGAATGGTGACCCCGAGCCAACCTAGATCAACCATCGTTTGCCAGAGCGTTTCATCCAGCGGTTGTCCTGCTTGGATAACCTGTCGAACCGCGTCAATGGGCGACTGTTTTTGACAAAACTCTCGCGCCGTATCCAATAACATGGCTTGTTCTTCAGAAAATCGAATCACGGGTGACTCCTTAACTTTTAGGTAAACCGAGCACCCGCTCGCCAAGAATGTTTTTCTGAATCTGTGTGGTTCCGCCACCGATGGTGCCGGAAAAAGAATTCAAATAGGATCGCTGCCACCTGCCCCCGTCTAGGGCGTCTTCACTAATATAACGCGCACCATTTGCGCCCTGCAACGACACAGCAAACCGAGTCATCTTACGCTTCAGCTCGCTACTCCTTAGCTTTCCGGACATTGCCACAGCCGTTGGGTAGGTGCCGCCGAGCGCTGGAATGCGCGCGCGCGACCCCATCACCGCATTGCCCTTGGCTTCTAGAACAAGCTTCACCAACTCGTCGCGGGTTAAAGGATCTTCAATGGCCGGACGGCCATTTCGGGTTGCGCGACGCGCAAGTTCAACGATGTCGTTAATGTTCAAATCCATCATGGACAATCCACCGGCCTGCCCGCCCACAGCACCGCGCTCAAACATCAGAGTTTTCATCGCGACCGACCAGCCCTCGCCCTCATTCCCTAGCATGCAATCAGCCGGTATTCGCGCATCGGTAAAGTAGGTCTGGCAGAACCCATATTCGCCGGTCAGTTTTTTAATTGGAGTCGGCGCAATTCCATGAGCCGTCATCGGCGCTAAGAAAAAGCTCAACCCAGCATACTTGTTAGGACCCTCATTTGAGGTTCTTGCAATCAGAATCATATATTTGGCATAGCTACCGAGGCTGGTCCAGATTTTGGAACCATTGATCACATATTCGTCGCCGTCCTTCACCGCCCGAACCTGCGCATTGCCCAAGTCAGAACCGTGATCTGGCTCTGAAAAGCCTTGGCACCAAATGTCTTCGGCACTTAGGATATTCTTAATGTAACGCTGCTTATCCGCCTCAGTACCCATGTCTAAAATCAATGGGCCGGCCCAGTTCAAGCCAATCGTGTTTGGCACAAAAGGCACACGCTGTGCTGCCATTTCTTGATTAACGATCTCTTGCATGATCTGCGGTTGCCCGCCACCGCCGTAGGTCTCGGGCCAAGACATGCCCAAATAACCCGCCTCATAGACCTTTTGTTGCCATCGTCTTAGAAACTCAAATTGTTGATCAGTGCCAACTTCCATAAACGTTTCAGGTAATAAAAAGGAGGGCGCGGCGGGCTTGTTATCTTGAAGCCATGCTCGGACATCCGAGCGAAACTCATCAATTTCATTTTCGTTCACAAAGACTCCTTTATTGAACCAGATCGATTGTCGGGACCATGATAAGGACTAACTAGGGCATTGACCACTCGACGGACCCCGGTGATGCGACGGTATCCATGCCCTGTATCGTTGGACATGACCAGGCTTTGCTTTGTGGCAAAAAATAGAAAGGAAGTACGGACATCTGACGGACGGCGCCTTTAGTGCGCTCAGTCAGGCGACTGTCCAAATAAAACGCCGACGAGTGCATCCGAGGCGTCATTTCACATCTCGGGTGTCTTTAAAGAAATCACACCAACAACCAACCGCTCGTTACCGGGCGAGTTAGTCTTTTTTGGTACTGATTCTAATGTGGCGAGAGCCACTCTGTGCATTCTGACCACTCACACCGTTCGGTATTTCTTGAATCTTTTTACCGGAAGCCAAAAACGCCTCGGTTTCAGAAACAATCTTGTCGCGCAACGATTGTTGTGCGAGGGCATCAGAATTTGATTTTTTAGACATAATCGTAAGGGCTGCGGTTATCGACGCGGCCGATCCTCTTTTGGACGAGCTTCGTTAACAGTGAGGGCACGACCGTCAAATTCTTTGCCGTTCAGTGCGTGAATGGCGGCGTTCCCCGCTTCGAGTTCACTCATTTCGATAAAACCAAATCCTTTCGAGCGACCCGTTTCTCGATCGGTGATGATCACGGCATCCGTGACAGCACCATGGGCTTCGAACATTTCTGCCAGTTCGCCCTGTGAGATTTTAAACGGAAGGTTACCTACATATATTTTCAAGTTAATTCCTTATGAATCATCATTTCTTGCCTGTGCACGCCGATGGTTTCCATCACGAATGCACATGTCCGTGGCTGATTTCTTCTTCTGTCGCGGCGCGGACACTGACCACTTCAACCTCGAAATGAAGGGTTTCACCCGCCAGAGGATGATTTCCATCAACGGTGATTTCATCGCCGTTTACCGCCGCAATCGCGACAGATTGCTGCTGGCCCTGTTCATCCGACGCTGTAAAACGCATCCCGGCTTCAATCGACTCAACGCCGGCAAATGCAGACCGCGGTACGACCTGAACCAATGAGGGATCAATCGCCCCGTACGCATCCTTCGGCTCGATCACAGCAGTCAATTGATCGCCCGCAACCTTATCCAACAAAGCGGCCTCAAGCCCGGTAATAATGCCACCGGTGCCGTGTAAGTAAGTGAGCGGATCTTGTCCTTCGGAGCTATCTAGAACCGCTCCTTCGGCATTTTTTAGGGTGTAATGCATCGCCACAACGGCGTGGTCACAAATATTCATGCGGGGCTCACTATTCGTCTGGTCCGGAATCAAAGCGAAACCTCGCGACGATCTAGCTAGATTCAATCAATAAATACGATCAACTGAGCTTTTTACACGGACTTGATAACAAACAGTGAACCAAAAGAAACAGTTAACATTACGCGAGGCCTGCATGTTAACT
>JABGTE010000159.1 GCA_018647445.1 Gammaproteobacteria bacterium | reverse complement strand
GGAAGGCTCGGTTTTAGTCTCTTTCGGTGACACTCAAGTGATTTGCACGGCATCTTTAGAGTCAGGCGTGCCACCATTTCTCCGCGGTAAGGGCCAAGGTTGGATTACCGCAGAATACGGCATGCTGCCGCGTTCCACCCATGAACGGATGGGTCGAGAAGCTGCTCGGGGTAAGCAGTCGGGGCGGACTCAAGAGATCCAACGTTTGATTGGTCGGTCACTGAGGGCCGCGGTTAATCTCGAAACTATGGGTGAGTACACGATTAAAGTAGATTGCGATGTCATCCAGGCCGATGGTGGAACTCGCACGGCGTCAATTACCGGGGCCTGTGTTGCGGTATTCGATGCTTTGGATCAGTTGCCTAAACGCAGCATGATTGAAACCACTCATATTGCGTCAGTGTCTGTGGGAGTCGTCGATGGACAGCCTATGTTGGATTTGGAATATGTTGAAGATGCCAATGCGGACACCGATATGAATGTTGTGATGACCGAGGCTGGCAGTTTTATTGAAATTCAAGGGACCGCTGAGGCGGCACCCTTTGATCGATCAGAGTTAAACGCACTATTGGATCTCGCGTCGGGCGGCATTGCGCAGTTAGTCGACATTCAAAAAGCCGCGCGTTCGGGAGGCTAGCCTTGAGCGCAATCGACCAAAACGGATTCATTGAATTCGCATTAGCACAGGGCGTTTTAAAGTTCGGGGCCTTTGAATTGAAATCAGGGCGAACCAGTCCTTATTTTTTTAATGCAGGGCTCTTCCGGGATGGGGCCGCCTTGTCCCGTCTTGGCGCGTATTACGCTGAGAAGTTGATCGCGGCAAAGGTTGAAATGGATGTGCTTTTCGGACCACCCTATAAAGGCATCCCACTGGTATCTGCCACGGCCATTGCTCTGGCCAGGGACCATGACCAAACTGTGCCGTACGCTTACGCTCGAAAAGAAATTAAAAACCATGGCGAAGGCGGCTCCTTGGTGGGCGCCGATCTTTCCGGCCGGGTGATCATTGTTGATGACGTGATTACCGCTGGCACGGCGATTCGGGAATCAATTGACCTGATAACCGCATCAGGCGGACAGGTAGCGGGTGTGATTGTTGCCATTGATCGTCAAGAACGCGGTCAGCAGGGCAGTCAAAGCGCGATCCAGGAAGTACAGACTGAGTTCAACATTCCGGTCTACAGTCTGGTTTGTTTTGATGAAATTATTGCCTACGTCCGCGAGTCTGGTGCGGACGTCGATCTGCCCAACATGCTGTCCTATCGCGAGCGCTATGGGGCGGCCTGATTCATAGTCGCTGTTGGTTCGCTGAGGGCTTGGCTGATTAAGCTTAGGTGCTCGGGTAATCGATGGGTGGGCAGGAGCGTAAAATCACTTCTAACGAATTGCAGGACCCGACCTTCAATTAAGCACGCCAAGAGGTGGGCGGCACTGCCTGGGCTGAGGCTGGGTGCCGCATTCGGCGCAAGGTCAGCCTCCCTAAAAACCTGCCGTAATTGGGTTTCGATACGCTCAAAAAATTGTGAAGCCCGTTGTCTAAGCCTTGGCACTTCGCCTGCCAAAGGATCGCCCGCGAGCAGCCGAGTTATGCCTGGGTTGCGCTCGCAGAAGGTCAAGATCAGCGTTGTGATTTGCTGGCTGCGCGCAGTTGGGTTGACCGTGCTGCTGAGGATGAGGGTGATACGCTCGAAGATGGTTTCTTCCGCAAAGGCGATCAAGGCCTCAAACATTCTGGCTTTACTTGGGAAGTGGCGATACAACGCAGCCTCAGATACCCCTACGGAGGCGGCAAGTTTTGCGGTCGTTAACCGCGCACCAGGCTGGGATTCCAGCATTTGCGCAAGGTTGGTTAAGATTTCCTCGCGGCGGTTTGGCTTTTTGGGTGCAGGTGCAGTGCTCACGGGTTGGACTCTATTTTGGTCCCGACACCTTCGTTGGTCAGAACTTCCAGCAGAACCGCGTGGGCAACACGGCCGTCAATGATATGCGCACTGTTCACCCCGTTTGCAACGGCCTCGAGCGCACATTGGATTTTTGGCAACATGCCACCGGAAATGGTGCCTTCATCGATTAGGGTTGTCACCTCTGCCGCCGTCAACGTGCTCAAAAGCGTCCCAGACGCATCTTGAATGCCTTCGATGTTTGTTAACAGAATCAGCTTTTCTGCGCCGAGCGCTGAGGCAATCGCACCCGCTACAAGATCCGCATTAATATTGAAGGATTCGCCCTCCGGTCCGGTGCCAATTGGCGCAATGACTGGAATGAGATTGCTGTTGGTTGCGATATCAAGCACTTCGCGATTAATTTGGGTGACTTCGCCAACATGACCGATATCGATAATTTCAGGCGTGCTTAGCGCTTCGGTCATTTTTTCGACGACCATCTTTTTAGCTTCAATCAGGGAGGCGTCTTTGCCAGTCAAGCCAATCGCTCGACCACCATTGCGATTGATGAGCGATACAATTTCTTTATTAACTTGCCCGCCCAGCACCATCTCGACGATATCCATTGTGGCGCTGTCGGTGACCCGCATGCCATCAACGAAATGGGACTGAATGCCCAGTTGGGCGAGAAGATCACCGATTTGAGGACCGCCGCCGTGTACCACGACTGGATTAAGACCCACCAGCTTCATGAGCACAATATCTTTCGCAAAACTCTGTTTCAAGGCTTGCTCGGTCATTGCATTGCCACCATATTTGATGACGATGGTTCGCCCGGCAAAAGATTGAATATAGGGCAATGCCTCAGTGAGTACTTTGGCTACATTGAGCGCTTCGTCGCGAGTCACAGTCATAATGGTCTCTCTAACAGTTTACACAAGGCTTATGGTTAGCTTCGGCCGGTTGATCCAAAGCCCTTGTCGCCGCGGTCACTCGCAACGAATTCGTCAACCCAGACAAAGTCGGCCTGAAGTACTGGCACAATGACCAGTTGCGCGATGCGGTCAAGGGGCTGTATTTCAAACGCCACATCGCTCCGATTCCAACATGAAATCATCAGCTCGCCCTGATAGTCCGAATCAATTAGCCCGACGAGATTGCCAAGCACAATGCCATGTTTATGGCCAAGCCCTGAACGCGGCAGAATCATCGCCGCATAATTTGGATCTGAAAGGTAGATGGCAAGGCCGGTTGGTAAAAGGTCTGTCGCGCCGGGCTGCAGGGTGATTGATTGATCGATACAGGCTCGAAGATCTAGCCCAGCTGAGCCGAGGGTTTCATAATTGGGTGATTGCGCACTATCGCGACAGCGCTTAATTTGTACTTTCATAAGGCCTCGATCAGTTGCTGTGAGATAAGCTCAATAAGGTGTTCGGAGAGGCTGCGTTTTGACATTTTTGGGAGATCAATTGCGCGATCTTTAAAGTAAACGGTGATGGCGTTGACATCGCTATTGAAACCGATCTCTGTATTGCCAACATTATTTGCAACAATCATGTCGAGCTTCTTGTCGATGAGTTTCTTGCGCGCAAAAGTTTCGATTTGTTCGGTCTCAGCCGCAAAACCGATTGTGAATGGTTTATCAGCTCGCATTGCCACTTCAGCGATCACGTCTGGGTTTTCAACGAGCTCGAGGGTCAAGGAACGCTGACCGTTTTGATCCTTTTTGATCTTATGCTGTTGAACCAGTTTGGGTCGATAGTCTGCGACGGCAGCAACTCCGATAAAGACATCCGCCAAAGCGATTTGGGCCTGGACTGCGGCATGCATGTCTTGTGCTGAGATGACTTGGATCATTTCTACCCGGTCTGGTGCTGGGAGGTTCGTGGGTCCTGAAACCAAAATGACATGGGCGCCGGCATCCGCCGCGGCAACCGCCAGAGCATAGCCCTGTTTGCCGGAACTGTGATTGCTGATATAGCGCACCGGGTCAATCGCTTCACGAGTTGGACCGGCCGTAATCATCACGGTTTTGCCTTGCAGGCGACCCGTATTAAACAGCTCGCTCACCCTAACTACGAGTTGGTCGATCGCCATCAGCCGCCCAGAGCCGGTTTCGCCACAAGCCTGAATGCCGTCCTCTGGCCCTAGAATCTGGACGCCGCGCTGGAGGAGCGTGGCGCTATTGGTCTGGGTCGCAGGTTTGGACCACATGGCTTGATTCATCGCTGGTGCGACGGCCACCGGACATTGTGCAGCAAGACAGACGGTCGTTAACAGATCGTCGCCCTGACCGCTCGCGAACCGAGCGAGGAAATTGGCACTGGCAGGTGCAATAAGAATTAGGTCCGCCCAGCGCGCCAATTCGATATGGCCCATCACCGATTCGGTATCAGGGTTGAGCAGATCCAAATGGACAGGATGGGTCGAGAGTGCTTGCATGGTCAATGGTGTAATGAATTCGGTGGCCGAGCGGGTCATGATCACTCTGACATCGGCGCCTTGATCTTGTAGCCGCCGAGTGAGTTCAGCGGCTTTGTAAGCTGCGATCCCACCGGTGATCCCGAGCAGGATCCTTCTGTTTTTTAAACTTATCAGTGGCTTGTTCATCATTATGCCGGCCCAGGTCGCCGCATCCCCTTTAAAAAGGCGATAATACCCGCTTTGCATCCGGATCGCACGATTGCGGTTCTGCCTCGATGTGGCGGGAGGTCGAAAGCAAAAGGCGGTCCCTTGAGGCCCGGATTGTCGGTCCTCAGTGGCTTTAGGCAATGGGGTTTTGTTGGTCAACAAGATTGAATATTTCCAAGGGTTCTGGTATAAAGTCGCGCTCCGTGGGCTACAAGCGCTTGCGTCTCCTTAACTAAGGGTGGCAAAAGCTGTGCAAAGCGTCTTGGAAATCGTGAGCGGGTAAGAAACTTTGGGCGTGACGCCAAAGTCCTACCCAAGAATCAAAGCGAGGCGTTCGAAATCGAGCGCTCGGAAAAGGATAGAAACATGTCTAGAGTTTGCCAAGTAACGGGGAAGCGCCCGATGAGCGGGAATAACGTCTCTCATGCGAATAATCGGAATCGTCGTCGGTTCCTGCCTAATATTCACGACCATCGGTTTTGGTTAGCAAGCGAGAAGCGGTTTGTGAAGCTCAGAGTCTCTGTTAAGGGAATGCGGATTATTGATAAGCTCGGTCTTGAGAAAGTTCTTGCTGATTTAAGAAGCCGAGGAGAACGCGTCTAACGCGTCTTCAAGCGTTGTTCGCATTAGAGCGATAATAGCGATCGTCGACCACCGAGACGGTCGCGCAAAAAGGAGCAGAGAATGAGAGATAAAATTAAGTTGGTATCGTCAGCTGGCACTGGTCATTTTTACACGACCAGCAAAAACAAGAAGACCATGCCGGATAAAATGGAGATCAAGAAGTTCGACCCAGTGGTCCGTCAGCACGTTATCTACAAAGAAGCTAAAATTAAGTAAGCTTTGAGCTGGTGGCTTGAAAAAATTGGAAAAGGGCGACTTAATCGCCCTTTTTTTTATTCATCGTTTAAGGAATCCCTTTCTCTGGTCAGCTTTAGATGCCCTGTCGGGAGTTTTTCGAGTGTCCATCCAGGCTTCACCCAAACACAGGTATGGTTAGCCGTCACGATCAATGGGCCAGCGTAGGCATGTCCTTGGATGAGATTTTGCCAAGATTGTTGAGAGGTTGCGTTGGGATTGGTTGGCGGTGATTGATCTGATTTCGTCGCGTTGGATGCAGAGCTTAAGGGGGTCTTTAAACGCGGAATACCAGCAACTCTGACTCGTAAAGCAACGAGCTCGAGGCTCGTGTCCAGCCGATGCCCATATCGATTTCGGTGTTGTGTTTCAAATTCAGTGAAAGCGCTCTGAAGATCCTTTAGATAAGGCACGCTCAAGGTTTGCGTTTGTCCGTGATACCGAATTTCAAAAACGGGATGAACCGTTGTGTCCTCAATGCCTTCTGCCGCCAGCGCCCTGCGCGCGACCCGTATTAAATCATCAAGCCGATCCCGAATATCCTGAGGATCACAGTCTTTGGCGCGCAGATTGACCGCGCGTGTCAGCTCTCGCCCTGGCGTTGCGGCAAGCATCCCGAGTGCTGAGAAGATGCCCGCGTCATTGGGCACAAGGGTTTGATGCATTCCCAGCCGCTCCGCTAATTCACATAGATGTAGGCCGCCTGCGCCCCCAAAACAGCAGAGGGTAAAAGCCTTTGGATCAAATCCTTTTTGGATTGAGATGAGTCGCAAAGCCTCTGCCATAGTTTCGTTGGCCAGTGTCACGATCCCCTGAGCGGTCTCGATCAGGGGTAAGTTTAAAGACGTAGCGAGTTCCTCAACGGCTCGATGTGCTTTTTCAGCGTCTAACCACAAGTTGTCAGCCAAAGGTTGGTTTATCGGCAACCGGCCCAGCACAACGTTGGCATCGGTAACGGTGGCCGCTGTGCCGCCCAGGTTATAGCAAGCGGGGCCCGGGACGGCGCCGGCGGACCGGGGCCCGACTTTGAGCAACCCGCCAGCATCGATTTCAGCAATACTGCCGCCGCCGGCGCCAATGGTTTGGATGTCAATGGCGGGTATGGCGAT
>JABGTE010000071.1 GCA_018647445.1 Gammaproteobacteria bacterium | reverse complement strand
CTGCGTTACGCCGTTGAACGGATCAGAATGAACCCGCCGACCCTCGATGGTCCTAAACCAGAGGAAACCTTACGCGCCATGGTTGGTCATACTATTGGCAAGGAGGGCCTAGGCGGTCTTGAAGCGCTCCGAATCTTTACCGATGTGCTGGCACCCGCCTGCATCTCAGTTGACCATCCCCGGTTTTTTTCCTTTGTGCCCGCCGCACCAACGGAAGCTGCAACGCTGTTTGATCTCGTTGTTGGCGCCTCCAGCATCTGCGGCACGTCATGGCTTGAGGCAGCGGGCGCTGTAATGGCCGAAAACGATGCCTTGCGCTGGCTATCCGATCTTGCAGGCTTTCCAGACGAGGCAGGCGGCGTTTTTGTAAGCGGCGGCACCGCCGGCAATCTCAGCGCCCTAATTACAGCGCGCAGCCAATGGCGAAAAGATCCTACGAACACAACAAGAGGCCTCATCGTGACTTCTGAAGGCGCGCATTCGTCGGTCGCCCAAGCCGCGTTTGTGATGGATGCGGATCTCAAGACGGTGCCCTGTGATGGCAGCATGCTGGGATCTGAATTGGCGCAAACACTCTGCGAGCTAAACCCACAAGAGCGAGCGCGCGTGTTTGCCGTAGTTGCCACCAGCGGCACAACAAACCTTGGCTTTATTGACGATCTCGCGGGCATCGCGGACGTTTGCGAGAAGGAGGCTATTTGGCTTCATGTTGACGGTGCTTATGGCGCCGCAGGGCTCGCAGCCCCCAGTATTCGTGACCAATTCACGGGAATAGAACGCGCCGATAGCTTCATTGTTGATCCGCACAAGTGGTTGTTTGCCCCCTTCGATTGCTGCGCCTTGTTGTACCGCACGCCCGAACACGCCCGCCATGCTCATCGACAGCATGGCGATTATTTGGAAGTGCTCTACGATGGCATCTGGAATCCATCCGACTATGCCCATCACCTTTCGAGGCGGGCTCGTGGCCTACCCTTTTGGTTCAGTCTAGCCACCCACGGCACCGATGCCTACGCTGCAGCAGTTGAGCAAACCTTGCTGTTAACGCAGCAGGCCGCTGACCTCATCGACGCCAGCGAGCATCTTGAACTGATACTACCGCCACACCTGTCCATCGTAATTTTCAAACGCAGTGGCTGGGATGCCGGCGCCTACACCCAGTGGAGCAAACAACTTTTAGAGCACGGAGACGGTTTCGTCATGCCAACGAAATACCAAGGCGAATCGGTTTTAAGGCTGTGCATCGTGAACCCAACCACCAGCTCGGATGACCTCGCCTTCATCGTTGCGTCTCTCATTTAGCGCAGCGCGCTGCAAAGGGCTGATTGCGGCGACAGATCCGATCGGTGCTCAGGCGGGCGCAAGCGACGCCGCGCAACAAAGTTCCCGGACCCCGATCACCGCCTGTCTAGTCCGATCGTCGCGCCTAAAACGGCCGATCCCCCTGAATAATGACACGATGCATCGCCCTGCGGTGGCCTTGGTAATCATTCAGGGCGTTATGAAACAGACAACGATTGTCCCAAATTACGAGCGTCCCTTTGGTCCAGGTTAATCGGGTCACGTAGTGATCCTGCGTGAGATGACGCGACAAACTGGCAATAAGGTCCTTACTCTCCGCACGCGTCCAACCTTGAACACGATGGGTATGGGGTCGACTGCAATAAATACTTTTCCGGCCGGTTTCCGGATGCGTGCGAATCAGGGGATGGAGCACTTCCGACTCAGCAAATTCGGTGTTGCCGCCATAAGCCGATCCCAACTGCGCTTTCGCTGAAACCTGGCGATAATCACCGCCTTGGCCGTGCACCATTTTAGGGGTGTACACGCCGGTCAGTCCGTCAAGCGTTGCTCGAAACGCCGGACTCAAATCTTCATAAGCTTGGGTTGCATCCGCAAACAAGGTGTCGCCACCGACTGTCGGCACCTCTACCGCATATAACAGCGTAGCCTGGGGTGGCCTCTGCTTATACGAGGTGTCGGTGTGCCAATCTCCTCCAAAATTCAGCACCGCATCCGCTTCTTTAATAATTGGAATAACGTGCGGATCGTCATCAAGAGATTTCATAAAAGGATAGATATCCAATTCACCAAATCGAGACGCAAATTCGGCTTGGGCTTTGGGCGTAAGTGTTTGATTTCGAAAAACCAGAACGCCATGGTTCAACCAAGCCCGTCGAAGGTCCTGAATGAGCGCATCCGACAAGGGCATTGCCAAGTCGACACCACTGACTTCTGCACCAATCGGACCCAAATCGCTGTTCACGTGCATCACCGTTACCTCAGACGAAGGAGAGCCAACATCTTCGGCCCGGTCGCAAGGGATGTAAACCCCCAGCATTTCATTTTGAGGCGCCGCGTGTTGTTATAAGGATTCTCCCACGCTTCAACATTAGATGAGACTGTCATGATCACCAAAACAGTTGCGGTATTTCCTGGGGATGACGCCTCCCCCGAAGTGATGCTTCCCACGGTTGCGCTGCTCGAAAAGCTGCAGCTGCCGATTGACTTTGTTTATCCAATGGTTGGCGAGCCGGCCCTCGCAGCCCACGGCTCACGTTTTCCAGAAGGCTCAAAAGCCCAAGTCGACCAAGCGGATGCCAGCTTCTTTGGATCGACGAGCGGTCAAAGTACCGAGGCTTTGTTTTATCTTCGCTGGGGCAAACAAACCTATGCCAATGTTCGTCCTTGCCAGTTTCGCCCGGGCTATCGCTCCCCCATGGCAAACCCAGAAAATATTGATTTTGTCGTGGTTCGAGAAAACCTTGAAGACCTCTATCTGGGATTGGAGGGCGATCTCACCGACTTGGCTGGGCTGAACCTTTACTCAAAACACGCTAAGACTTCCTTAAAAGATATGGGAGCAGGACGCTACGCCATCAAAGTGATTACCGAGGCTGGATCCGAACGGGTGATCCGTTTCGCTTTTGAATTAGCCCGCAAGCGCGGCGGTATGCGCAAAGTGACGCTCACCTCGAAATACAACATGCTCGCCAAGGCCGACGGCTATTTTCGGGACATCGGTTATGCGGTTGCAAAGGAGTACCCTGACATCGGCTTTGAAACCTTCATTGTGGATGATTTTTTATGTCGTATGATCAGCAACCCTTGCGCCCTAGATGTCGTGGTCACGCCCAACCTTTATGGCGACATTTTTTCAGATGGTGCCGCCGGGCTAATCGGCGGATTGGGCCTCGCCCCTTCTGGCTGCTATGGCGCGGACTACGCCTATTTTGAGTCCGCGCATGGCACCGCGCCTGACATCCAAGGGCAAAACATCATTAACCCTACCGCGACAGTACTGTCCGCGAGCATGATGTTGACCTACCTTGGACTTAATGAAGCGGGCAATACACTCGAGGCGGCCATCTCAAGCCTGTACGCCGCGGGTCAGTGCATACCGGTAGACCAAGGAGGAAACGCCAAGACCAGTGAGTTCTTTCAGGCACTGAACGACGCGCTGGGCCTCACTTAACCTAAGCTACGCAATCGACCGACCGGCCAGCACCTCCTCGAGCATTAAACCGCGGCTTTGAGTGCATACAGCACTCTACCAATCGCGCACAAAACCTGGCCATCATTGATCACTCGAACTTCAATGGTGCACAGTTGGCGTCCGCGTTTGACCACTCTTGCCTCAGCGTCCAACCATTGGCCTTGCGCTTGCCTTAAGTAGGTGACGTTCAAGTCAGCCGTGCCCGCTGGCTGACTGCCCT
>JABGTE010000156.1 GCA_018647445.1 Gammaproteobacteria bacterium | reverse complement strand
ATCCATGTCGTCAATGCGCGGGGCTTCATCGCTGGACGCAATCAAACCATCTGCCGAGAGGCCTTCCAAATGGACAAAATTATAATAGGCACGACCAACACTACCCTCAGGCAACTTGGCGAGGGCTTCTCGATCATTCAGTGCGCTCACAATATTAGGCTGATCGCGCAGGAGCTTTAGGCCCTGAGAATCGGCCCTCAACCGTGCCGCCGCCCGACTCAACGAATCGCCGCGCAGCGCCTCTAATACCTTAAACACCTGTCCTGTATCGTCTGGGTCTTTAATGAGCCGTGCTACCGCAAGCCCGGCCTTTACTGGCTGTATTCGATTTCTGTCGAACCACCGCTTAATTGCTTTGTACACGCCTTGATCCCTATTCTGCTGCCTAATGAACGCTCGGAATATAGCGTTAATGTCACCCATCAGCAAATGCCTTAACGGTTTCCAGGGCAACCCGCTGTAAATAGAGCGCTTCGTCTTTCGGCAAGCGCCCAAAATAGTCATAGTCCACCCTCTTAAAATCACCGCCATACAGGGCAAGATAGACAACACAGGCGCCGAGATAGGTCCCTCTCAAATTTGGATGCGTGCCATCAAAATCCGCGTGCAACGAAAAGCGAGGTCTTTCATTATAAGACCGCTCATAGGCTAGGCCCACCGGGATCACCTCGGCCTTGGCAGCACGCCCAGCATCGACATAAGTTTGACGCACAACCTTGATCATATTCTTATCGGCTCTGGGATGAGGTGCAACATAGGTATGGGTCATGTACAACATCGGTTTTGCGCCGACTTGCCTGATTTTATCGGCGTAAACTGAAGCCGTATTCATAAAGTCTTTCCGCGTTTTTTGGGTCAGCGGCTCGAAACTACCGCCCTGCAGGATCACGATCTGGAAAGGTCGGTCAACCCCAATTTGGCCGGGTGTCAAAAGCCAATCAAGGTTGTGATGTTTCAGTCGAGCCCCGCCAATGGTCGCCGACTTAAATTGAAATAGACGGCCTGGCGTATCCGGATGTTGCGCCTGCGCCATGCGTTCAACGTGGTTATGTAGACTGTCGTTATAGTAAAGGTAGCTGTTGCCAACGAACAGCACGCGGGTCAGTAAGCCCTCCTCCGCGATCGCGACGCTGCAGGGGCCCGCCATCATCACGACCAACAACATTAAGGTTTTAGACATACGTAGCTCAAGATCACTCAACGGGCCTCAAAATACCATGGTATCCATCTCTTTTGCGAATCAGGACACCCACTCTCAAAAATGACCCGTACCAATTATCCTCGGAATTATGGCACTACCGGAAATTGAATTTTAGGGTTCGTTGTGACGCGCCCGGCGCGCTGTCAGCGTCCTGATTGGTCATTTTGAAAGCCGCGAACAACGGGTCTGAGCAACAGAATTGGCTAGACTCGCCCCTATCTTAAGATTTCTCGTTACAACAATTCTGGCTGAGGCTGATGCTCGACGCATTTTTACCAACGATATGCCAGACAACGCGAACTGAAACATTTACAGTAGGGGCCATCGATAGTCGTTGAACCCTTTTGAAGAGATCCATTTATGACAGCAGCAACCGCACCAGACGCAGGTGAAGCGCCCGACCTAAATACGGGTTATGGAACCAAACGTTACCGCACCTATGTGCTCTCCGCCCTCACGCTGATTTATATTATGAACTTTGTCGACCGCGGCCTACTGGCTGTGGTCGGCCCTGACCTTGTCCCGGAACTCGGTCTGTCCGACACCCAATTCGGCCTGCTTACAGGCTTCGGGTTTGCCCTGCTTTACACCATCGTGGGTCTGCCGCTTGCGCGCTATGCGGACGCGGCCCACCGCGTGTGGATTATGACCATCTGCGTGGCACTTTGGTCGCTCATGACGGTGCTCTGCGGGCTCGCAACCGAAATCACCATTGGCTCGGTCACCATTGGCGCCTTCTGGGTTTTGTTGGTGTGTCGCGTCGGTGTCGGTATTGGCGAGGCTGGTTGCACACCGCCGGCCAACTCCTTGATCGCAGACTATTATGCGCCGCGCGACCGATCCCAGGCACTTGGGGTTTACGCCATGGGGGTGACCCTCGGCACGATGTTTGCCAATCTGATAGGCGGTTGGGTCACAGATGTATTCGACTGGCGAACCGCATT
>JABGTE010000277.1 GCA_018647445.1 Gammaproteobacteria bacterium | reverse complement strand
AACTGCAGACTATTATCAATTGAGCTGCAGCGGCTCGATCAAAATTCCTTGGACAGTACCGGTAACAGGCGACTACCTGATTAAATTGTCCGCGGCGGGCAAGCAATATGGTCCGGACCCGGTCAAAATTGGCTTGGCGTTGTCGAAAACGCTCACGAGTGGTCAGAATCAAAAGATCAAGCAACAACTGCAAACGTTGCACCAGTATCTGCTTGGTGAAGAACGAGAATTGGATGACCTAGAGCTCGAGCACTCCTACAAGTTGGTTCAAGCAGCGTTCGATTATCGATTAACCTTGGAGGATTCTGGTCTTGCTCAATGGCCTGATCAGTATTGCAATAACCAGAACTGGCAGCGAAGCCCCCATTTGGACGGATCAGATTCGACGCGGATGAAAGGTGTTTGGATGACGTTACTAACCTATTTTATGACCGATTTTCGGTTTCTGCATGAATAAGCAAGAGGACGACCGATGAAGCGCAGAACGCTGCTCAAGGCAATGTCGAGCTTGGGCGTTCTGCCTGCTTTGAGTTATTCGGCCCTTTCACGCGGTGTTGTCGATGGCGGACACGAAGGACCGCTCCTGCTGCAGGTGCACGCTGAAGGGGGCTGGGATGTGAGCAGCTATTGCGATCCCAAGGTCAACCAACCGGGTGAGCGACCGATCACGACTTGGTCTGATACTTTAGACCCAGTGCGCTACGGGGGCGTTCAGTTTGCACCCTTTGCCAACAACGCTTGGTTTGCCGAAAAATATCATCAGCATATGCTCGTAATTAACGGCGTTGATCTTCAAACCAACTCGCATACGACAGGTGTTTTGCACAATTGGAGCGGGCGTAATGCCGCAGGTTACCCTGCCTTGACAGCGCTGTTTGCCGCGCACCACGCTCCGACAGCGCCGATGGCTTACGTCAATTTTGGTGGTTTTGGGGCTACCGAAAATATAATCAGCTACACCAAGCTGCAGGGGAACCCGGCGCGTATCGCAAAAATTGTCGAACCTAATCTGCAGGGGATCATTAGAGAGAATGCCGATTATGAAGATGGTCATCCCGTATATTTTAGGAAACCTGCAGAACTCAGTCTTATCGAGGAGCATCGGCAAGCTCGGCTCAAACGACTTAGGTTGCTTGGCCAGCTCGCGCCAAGAGAGGCAGCCAATCTGGAAGCCTTTACCGAGGCGACTCAGGCGCGGGGTCCCTTGAAGGCCTTTGCTGATTATCTTCCCCAGGCTGAAGCGATATTTCCGCCGGACGAGATTACGAACAATAACTTGAAAGCCCAAGTTCAGGTCGCGAGCTCAGCGTTTGCTGCCGGGGTTGCCTGTGCTGCGGATGTTCAGATGGGTGGCTTTGATACGCACGACGATCATGATGCCTTGCATAAACCGCTGGTCCAATTATTGAATGAGTCGATCGACTTAATTTGGACCTTAGCTGAAACAGCGGGGTATGCCGACCGATTAACGGTTGTGGTCGGCTCGGATTTCGCTAGAACCCCAGAATATAATTCCCAGCAAGGCAAAGATCACTGGCCGATTGGCTCGGTGATGGTGATGCAAAAAGCCCCGAGTTGGGGCAGCCGAGTCGTCGGCTTGACCGATGAAAGCCAAAATGCGATTGCGATCGACCCGGTGAGCCTTCAAGCGAACTCGGCCAGTGGCGCCATCATTTATCCCAAAGATGTTCATCAGCAGCTGCGGCACCTGCTGGGCCTAACGGGTTCGCCGATGGCCGCGCGCTTTCCTTTTAACAGCGGTACTGGATTCCAGTTTTTTGGGGATTTTTCTTAACCCAAGTGAGGGACCCTAGCCGGTTGCACACCGACTGCATTACTTGCAGAAGGATCGTCATTTAAATAAGGCGCTCGTCCTCGCCACGGCCTCGCTCAGGGCCGGCTCCAGGCTGCGCTGGCTAATCTCATCATCCCGCGTTGCACGCGCCAAAGCGTATTCCTGAGAGAGTCCAACCGCGGTTGCGCGTTCCCGATTCAAATGGTCAAGAGCACGAATAAGACCCACCTTTGATCGTCAGATTCACTCTAGCTGCGGTAGACAGCCTCTGCTGCAATGTGGCATGTTCTAAGGCGTCCCTAAAAGGGCATGACGCTTCCTGTCAGCTAACCTAAACCAGTCTCAGGAGTAATCCAATGAATTACGACACAATTATCACCGGCGGCACCATTGTTGACGGCACGGGCGGCGCCCCTTATCTAGGCGATGTGGCGATCAAAGACGGCAGGATCGCGAAGCTCGGAGCCCTGGGTGAGCATTCAGCCGGGAAGACCATCGATGCAACCGGACAAACCGTCACGCCGGGTTTTGTCGACTTGCACACCCACTTGGACGCGCAAGTGGGCTGGGATCCGGAATTGACCTCGAGCTCTTATCACGGCGTGACTACGGCGCTGATTGGTAATTGTGGGGTGGGTT
>JABGTE010000276.1 GCA_018647445.1 Gammaproteobacteria bacterium | reverse complement strand
ATGTACTTATTACCGACCACATCAGCCACCACATTGAGTGCGGTTACGATCGGCACACCAGAGCGACCCAAAATCGCAAAGGTCTTAGCAAACCGGGCAAGGGCAATTCGCTCGAAAATAGTGCCCACCAGCGGCATCCTAAGGCGGAGTTGATCCCACATCAGGCCGCCTTTTGCGCTCTTGGTCCAATATTGGAAGCTACCGTAGCCGATAACGATCAAGCTTAATATCACCGGCCAATAATTGACGGCAAAATCCGAGGTCGCAATCAGCGCCCTAGTTTGCCAAGGCAGATCCGCACCCAGCTTCGAAAACACCCCCGAAAAGGCCGGGATTACAAACACCGTGACCACCGCAATCGCGCCTGCCATCGCCATTAAGACAAACATCGGATAACGAGTTGCGCTTTTCAATTGTTTGTCCGTATTACGCTCGATCTCCATGTAGCGCCCAAGGTCTTGGAACGCTAAATCCAGCCGGCCGGTATTTTCACCCACCCGAACTAAGCTCAAAAAGAGATCGTTAAACACTTTAGGGTGCTGACTCATGCCTTCGGACAACGTATTGCCACGCTCTAAGGATTGGATGACGGATTTCAGGACCCGGCGCATGGCAGGGTTAGACAATGATGCCTCCAGGCCCCGAATGGCACGGTCTAACGGCAGCCCAGCTTTGGTGAGGTTATACATCTGCCGGGAGAAGGTGATTAATTCGATCGTGGTAATTTTATCTTGAATCAGAATTTGCTTAAGCGAGCGCCCACCCAGCACATCGTCTTCTGCCAGCTTTAACTCAATCGGCGTAATTCGGCTGCCCAGCAACGTGTCCGCTGCCGCGTCGAGGTTCGCAGCATCAATGACGCCGTCGACCAAACCGCCGTCAATATTACGCCCCTTGTAAGCAAAAGACGCCATTAAGTGAGCCCTTCAAGGGTGAGTTCGTTACCCAGCGGGCTGTTCTCGCGCTCGGCGCTTGAATTCGACGCTTCAGCTGATTCGCCGCCGCCTGGCTGGGAGCTTGTTGGCTTGTAAGGTATCGGCTCATGGGCCGCAAGGCTTGGCGCCTCGGCTTCTTCAAACTGCTGGGCAACCCGCAGCACTTCGCTGATCGTGGTGACGCCGTTGACCGCGTGCTCAAGCGCACTCACGATCAGCGGCTTGAAGCCTGGTTGCGCATTCGCCAACCGCACAAATTCTGAGGCATTACCGCGACGCAGAGCGTCCGCAATATTATCTTTGATCACCAGCATCTCGTAGATGCCAATTCTGCCGCGATAACCGGTCTGGTTACAGTGCGAACAACCAACGGAGGTTCTGATGCTGCCATTGGCAATCACATCCGGCGTCAAATAACGCTGCATCCAACTGGCTTCAATGCTATCAGGCTGATAGGGCATCGCGCATTCTCCGCAGAGTTTGCGCACCAAGCGCTGCGCCACGATCGCCCGAAGGCTGGACGCCGCTAAAAATGGCTCAACCCCCATGTCCATCAAGCGCATGGCCGATGATACTGCATCATTGGTGTGTAAGGTCGAGAGCACTAAGTGCCCCGTCATCGAGGCCCGCAAGGAAATCTCCGCCGTTTCAACATCCCGAATCTCACCAACCAAAATAATGTCGGGATCTTGCCGCAAAGCCGCCCGCAGTACGTTCGCAAAATCGAGCCCGATATTGGTATTCACCTGCACCTGATTCACCCGGGGCAGCTTGTATTCAACCGGGTCTTCCGCTGTGATAATTTTTTGGCCCGCTTGATTCAGCTCGTTCAACGCGCCGTACAGCGTGGTAGTTTTACCACTACCGGTCGGCCCGGTGACCAAAATCAGTCCAAAGGGCAAATGGATCATGCGCCTGAAATCTTTGAGCATAGCCGGGGACATTCCGGTTTCATCGAGAGAGGTCAGACCTGCCGTTTGATCCAAGACCCGAAGCACACAGCTCTCGCCAAACTCAACCGGCATGGTGGAAAGCCGGATGTCGAGTTTACGATTGCGCACGAGCAAGCTAAACCTGCCGTCTTGAGGCAGGCGGCGCTCGGAGATGTTCAGCCCCGCCATCAATTTCAACCGCAGGACTAACGCCGAACTAATCCGGCGCTCTTTCATTACCTGCTCTTGTAAAATACCGTCGACCCGCTGACGAATCCTGAGCACCCCATCATCCGGCTCGATATGAATATCTGAAGCCCGCACTTGAACCGCATCTTCAAAAATAGACTGCAGCATCTTAACCACCGGCGCGTCATCATCTTGCAGGCCAGTTTGCAGACCCTGAAGGTCAAACAAACCCTCGGTCACCTCGCTGTCGAGTTCCTCAGCGTAGGATTCGATTTCACTGGTTCGACGATAGACCGTATCTAAGGTGTCCAATAATTCGCTTTCTCGAACAATCGCAATATCGATGGTTTGCTTCAGCAACAGGCACAGCTCGTCGTATGCAAAAATATCCAATGGGTCCGCCATGCCCACCTGATACACCCCCGCCTTTTCGGCCAGCACGATGGCTTTGTGTCGCCGGGCGTAGTTTTCATCCAAACGGTTGATCAGTTCCAAATTAAACGGGAACTGCCGCAGCCCGACAAACGGCAGATCTAGCTGCGTCGACAAGACCCGCAGCAGATCATCTTCACTGAGCGCGCCAGACTCGATTAAAACCCGCCCAAGCTTTTTGCCAGAGCCCTTTTGCTCGTTCAGGGCCGTGTCTAATTGCGATGCTGAGACCATCCCCTGCTCGACCAATAAATCACCAATCCTAATTTTACGCGGCGCACTCATCGGTTACCCCGCAGGCTTTTTAGCCGTTGCAGGTTGTATTGATTCAGAGTGGGATCGCCCAATCCATAGCGATTGGCCGTTTGGTGGGCCGACCGAGCATCCTCTACCAATCCCAGCGCGTCCAGCGCGACCGCGTAGGAAAGCCAAAGACGACCGTTCGTTGGATCAATCTGAAGAAGCCGCTGATACATAGCGGTCGCATCATCAATGCGCCCCGTTTGCTGCAGTAGTAGAGCGTAGAGTTGATAATACTCTGGGTCTTGTTCCAGCATGGGCGGCACCTCTGCCAGCAGCGCCAGTGCCCGAGCAGGATCGGCTGCCATCAAAAGTCTCGCATAAAGCTTTTTGAACCCAACAAAATTCGGCGCGAGTTCCAGACCACGGGTTAGCACCCGCTGTGCCAGACCCGTCTCGCCTCGCGCCAGCAAAATAGTAGCCAAGGTTTCTCGGCTTTGATGAGCTTGGGGCTGACCCTCAACAAATTCCGTCAGCAATAAAGTAGCTTCGATAATTTGCCCTTGATCGATCTGGTCCAACGCTTGCTGCACCACCGTCAAATCTTGTGCTTCGGGGGTCATCGCCCGAGCGCTGCGTAGCGCGTTGTCCGCGGGACCCGCGGGTATGGCGTTTGATTCAAACTCGTTGAGCGGCGTGCTCCGCTCGGCGGGCAGGCGCTGGGTCTGCTGCGTTGGCATGACGGCATCTGCCGCCTCAAAACTGTTAAGGAACTCCAGGCGACTTGGCGCCCCAGCAGCCTGTGCATAAGCCGAGCCAATGCTCAGCACTAGCCCTAGCAGCAAGGCCGGACTGACACATCGTTGGTTAAGGCGACGGCTTTTCATAGGGGTTATTCCCTCGAGCCTCGATAGTAGGGGTCAATGCTCCTGCGAATTTTACCCACCCGATCGGCCGACTCGTCCAAGAACGCCTCCATCGCATTGCCTTCATCCACAAGCGCGCGCAATAAAATCACCAACTCAGTCTTAACCGTCTCTCGCTGCTTTTGCTCGAGCGCCGAGCCCAGGAGAGGTACTTCGCTTAAACCCGGTGCGCCCGCTTTATCGCCCGTTGCACGCGTTTGCATTAACCCCGAGATCACAATCACTTCGCCATTTCGAACCCGAGCAATGGTATCGGACTCTCGGGTAGCGCTGTTTGCGAGCGGAAACTCCTGACCGTTGATGATTTTTAAATCTTCTTTGACTTCACTCAAGATGGGATGGATGTGCAAAATAATATCACCCACTTCACTAATCTGCGGCGTCACATCCAGGGCAATGCCCGAGAAAAAGGGCTCCAAACTGCTGTTCTGACTGGTGGTCTGTTCGATACCAGCGCCAAAACTCGTGGTACTGGCATTGGTTAAAAAGTAAGCCTCTTGACCCACTTTAAAGATCGCCTTTTGATTGTTAAGTGTCACAATTCTCGGGCTGGACACAACCTGAACATTGCCTTGGGTTTCCAGTAAGTTAATTACCCCGCTGAAGTCTGAGAACTGCATGTCAACGCTTAAAGGCTCGCCAATACCATCAATCTGAGAACCCAATTGCCCAAAGCTCGTACTAACCTCTCGATTGCCCGACTGGTACAACGCGCTCAGGTTTATGCCTGACTGGAACCCTTCTTTGAGTTCAACCTCGAGAATCTTTGCTTCCAAGATGACTTGCCGTTGCAACGCTTCTTGAGAGGCCTCAATAAAGGCTTCAACTTGGGCTAACTCACTCGGGAAGGCCCGCACCAAAATCATCCCTGTCTGAGGCGATACAATGACTGAACGCGACTCGTTACCCACAGCTTGCCCGGCCATCTGAGCTGGCGCGTTGATAATGCTTCTAATGACGGCCTCGAGACCTTTCCAATAATCGGTTGAGGTTTCGGTGCTAATCGAGGCGCGGCCGGCATTCTGATTATTTTGATTGTTACCGTAATTGTTGCCTTGACCCGCGTTATTATTATTACCGCCTTGGTTATTTTGGTTCTGGTTTTGATTTTGATTGTTGCCGTTTTGATTACCGCCTTCGGAGATGCCGCTCGCAGTCACCTGCATACTGGAATTACCAGACCGGCTGACATTCAGATAATTCAGACGAAAAATCCGAGTCTGCAAGCCCCCAGGGCGAATTTGATAAACGTCGTTTTCAATCACTATCGAAAAACCGTAAAGATCACTCACTTGATCCAGTACATCCGTGACCGTCACGTTTTTTAAATCCAATGCTGAAATCGTGCCTTTTGTATCGGGATGCACAACCATACTGAGATCAGTGCCGACGGTCAGCAAGTTAACGAAATCTCGAATGGGGAGCGCCTCTTTGACCGTAAAATCAAATCGGGCCTCCAGGGCGCTCGCTTCTTCCGTGAGCAAGGTAATCGGCGGCAGCAGCGCTTCAAGCACTGCCGCGGGCGGTTCAATCCGGTTACTTTTACCTGCCGCATCTCGACTTTTGAGTAACTCCTCCTGAACCTCATCCAGGACCTTGGTATCGTAGGCAACATAAGGTCCAGCAGACTCACAGCCTGAGATTGCCGTCATGGCAACGAGCACCGCGATTGCCGGCCATTGCCGCATCCTGACTAGTTGATCCGACAACATTATGGCCTGGGCCTTTTGGTTGAGTCTTTGTATAGCGATAATCGAATCGCCTCGATGCCGCGTTGCAAGGTCACGCCGTCTCGATCAATTTTTGCAACCACCGCGCCTTCGATCTCATCACCTTCTTGAACTTGCTGTTGATTTATCAAGGCATACTTGCCGTTCGGTCGAACCAAAATCGAAGAGACTTGGTACGTTTTACTTTCTATCACCACCTCGGTAACCCGCTCGCCCAATTGGTCCTCCGTGACTCCGGAAAGGCTCAACTGTAGTGGCATGGTTGGATCCACCAGCCCGACGAAATTCGGCGTTGCTCCCCAGACCTTAGAGACGCAGCACCCTAGAACCAAGATCAGCACGAGCCTAAACATCCAGCAATTGCTCCTGTGTGCTCAAGGTAAATACCTGAATCGCAATCTCGCCTTCAGGATACGTAACTGCTTTATATTCTACGCGCTCCCAAAAAAAACGCACGCCCAGCGATTCGATCTCAGCAAGATACTTCAGCACATCCAGATAACTGCCCTTCAACGACAAATCTAATCCATGCTTATAAATCACCAGCGCACCGGCATCGCTATTGCCCGTTCTAAAAAACAAACTCTCGGGCGGCCGGTTCTGCATGGCCAGCAGGGTCACACCCCCTTGCTGTGACATGACGCGGCTGAGGACGACCGCCATATCCGCAGGCTGCACCAGCTTGCCTGACATCGCTTCAATTTCCAGATCGAGGCGAGTATTCTGGGCATTGAGCCGAGCAATAGTGCGTTGCAGCAGGGTGTTCGGGTCCGCCTCGGCAACCGCATCAAGCGCTGCGCGCTGCGCCTCAAGGGCCGCGTTCTGGGACTGCAGCTGCGCCAGATTCCTCATTTCTGCCTGAACGTATTGCTCAAGACCGTCTTTAACCAAAAACTGCCACCCATAGCCTAGGGCCACCAAAACCGCAATCAACACAATCGCCCGCTCCCGCAGGCCTCTGAGCGCAAACCAGACTTGTAATTCCGTCCAGAGTGAAGCGTTCATTGCGTTAAAGCCTCCCCAGTACGAATTTCAAAAATCAAACTCTGCCCCTCAGGCAACCCTTCTGCAACGTTACCCGCGCGATCTAGGTCCAGATTACGAAAGGCCTTACCTTGAAACACAACGCTGCGATCAAGCCCCGCAATGTAATTGGTTATATATTCGCCATTGAGCACCTCACCCCGCAGTCGCACCGCTGCGCCGCCTCGACCTAACTCTACTTCGGTTAACCGCAAACCCCGAACATGGAACCGCGCAAGGTCTGCAAAATATGCCGAGAACCCGTCGGCATTACCCGGCACTTCCTGGTCCAGAAACCGTCTAAGGGTCAGCTTGTCTTTTTGCACGGCTTCCAGTGCCTGCATATCCGCCTCGAGGGCCGGATCTTTGGCTCGTGACTCGATTAACTGCTCAAGGCTTTGAATATCTTGTAATAAGACCTCTCGCTGGCCCGTCTCAGACGCCACCTCAGTTGCCACCGCACCTTGATCCCAAAGATCAACGGCCGATAGAACGACCAGAATCAACACAACCCCACCGACGTAACTGGCAAACAAATTGAGGGACAGCCAATCCACCTTCGGGCGCAGCGCCTCAGAATATAGGTTAATCGACTGCCGTGACATCTAGGCGTCTCCGTCCAAAACCGCACCGGCTGCAAATAACACCTCGTGCTGATCGCGGGCAGACAGCAAGGACCCCGTATTCCAGAGCTCGTTGAGATTCAGCGCGGAGGCTTGCGCAACCAAATTCAGGTTCAACTGCTCGATTAACTGATTGGTAACGCCTGGCACGGGCGCAAGCAACAGCTGCATCACCTGGCCTTGTCCCATTTGATTTTCGAAAAAATCAAGCGAGCGCTGCAGCTCGACCAAAAACCGCTCAAAGTTGAAGGCCCAATCACTGCTCGCCATGGACGCCTGGTCAATCTTCGTGTTCAGACTACGGCACAAATACAGGGTACCATCGCGCATTAGGCTCAAGCGGGCCTGACCGTCTCGCACGTCCAACACCGCAAGGCCATCTTCCGCATCCGTTAAGGACAACGCCAAGGAGCGAACCGCCATCTCTCGAATATCAATTCGATCCAATCGCAAGCCAGATTCTAAAACCAAATCTCGTATTTCTATTAAATGCTGCATGGACGCACCAACCGCATACAGCATAGGCCGCGGGTAGGCGCCCTCAGGGACCGTAAAGACATCGATGTTCAGATCATCAAGTGGGATTTTAACCTTGTCTTTCAACAGAAACCGCACGGCAGCAAGGCGCTCAGAGACAGGCACGTTTGGCGCCTCGACCAATTGCAACTCATAGCGATCGGCAGCCAACACGACAGAGCAGGGCATGTGGTCAAGCTCTAGCTGCGCGACGCGATCCGCAAGCAGCGCGCCAATCTGGGAGGGCGATTCGACCAAAAGTTCCCAATGCTTTAGCTTCTGCGTTTCTGCCGATGGATCGACCCAAACCATCGCAAGACCCTGCTCAGAAAAAGCAAGACCCAGGACCCCT
>JABGTE010000133.1 GCA_018647445.1 Gammaproteobacteria bacterium | reverse complement strand
CACTACACTTGGCTATTCAATAGGACTCTGATCATGTTTTTACCGCCAATACGACAACTTCAATACCTTGTTGCGCTTTATGATCATCTCCATTTTGGCCGAGCCGCGCGCCACCTCAACGTCACCCAATCCACGCTGAGCACGGGTATTCGTGAGCTGGAAAAATTTCTGGGTGTTCAGCTGGTTGAAAGAACCAACAAAAGTGTGACGTTCTCCGACCTTGGCACGCGCATTGCAGATCGGAGCCGCTACATACTGATGCAGACCGAAGATCTGATCGACGAAGCGAAGGCTCATCACAATCCTTTGTCGTCGCCCGTAAAAATCGGCGGTATCCATACGATCGCGCCCTATGTCCTGGGCAATTATGCCGTAACACTTCGCAACCAGATGCCCAGCATTCAGCTCTATCTTCGGGAAAGCACCACGCGTGTTTTAGTTGATGAGTTACAAAACAACAGTTTGGATCTCGCGTTGATTGCGTTGCCTTTTGAGGCGGGCTCTGTTGAAACGAGGATTTTGTATCGTGAGCCGTTGTACCTTGCCCATCACGCGCAGACGGACCTGATGGTGCCTGGGGAAACTGACTTCGATGACCTGCCGGATGAGAGCCTTTTGCTTTTAGATGACGGCCATTGTTTGAGAGATCATGCTCTGGCAGGTTGCCGCTTAAAAAACCATAAAAAAGTGCATACGTTTGGCGCCAATAGCCTGCAAATGCTGGTGCAAATGGTAGCCAGCGACATCGGCGTAACCATTCTGCCACAAATGGCGATCGACGCTGGCATCCTGAATGGCACCGACATCCAATATCAGCTCTTACCCATTGATCAGTTCCACAGAGATATTGGCTTTGCTTGGCGCAAAGGCCACTCTCGTCAGCCGTTGCTGAACGACATCATTGATGCAATCGATGCGATCGACCCGATGATGTAAGCCCTTCGCGCCTGCTGGCCTTTGTACTCAAAGCGCGATACCGGGAAATCGAGCACTGCGCGTTGCATCGATTGGCCGATTGGCTGCAGCATGATAGGTAAAAACCAACGAAAGTTTGGTTGCATCGGTTTGATTTCGACCCGCCGCATGAAATAACTTACTGTGAAAAAACAGCGCATCACCGGCTTGTAAGGACACCCTGACCGCCTGTTTCAACAGCTGTTTATTTTCCGGCAAATCAGGCCGTAAAAAGAGCGCGGCATCGAACCGACCTGGATCGAGGGTCAAACGATGACTCCCGGGTATCACCCGCAAACATCCGTTATTCCGGTGCTCATCGGTCAGCGCAAGCCAAAGGCTCACTAGGTTTTGCTCATCGAAGGACCAGTATCGATTATCCTGATGCCAAAGCGTTGCGGATGAAAAGCCAGGCTGCTTGGTCATCACACAATTATGATGACATTGGGACAACTCGAGCGCTTCGCTGCCCAATAGCCTTGCCAAAATTTGCTGGACCGCATCAGCCGTCGCCCAATCCCTGAAGCCAGAATGTCTTGAGCAAGCTTGCAACAACCGTCTTGCGGTATTCGCGCCCAGAGCCTCGGGGTCGGCGGGTGCTCCCGGGTATTGCACATCGACCTCATACTCCATCGGCGCAAGCTCGGTTGCCAGATGCTCCTCCGCAATCAACCGGAGCGCTCGCGTCCTCGAAACATCAGCAAAGCTCGGCACCACGACATAGCCTTGTTCGTCGAAGGTTGTTTTTAGTGCGACTAAATCCACGAGTTGAGCAACTCCCAAATACCTGCAATTAGTATACGAGATCTCGCAGCAATCCATTAACTGATAATGTGCTTTTAAAGCATTTGCTCCGAATGCGTAACCATGCCACATTTGCGTAACATGGTTTCGTTTCAGTCTTCGGGATTCAATCACTATGGCCCTAAAATCCATATCCGCCATTATTGGCGATCTAGCCAAAGTCCAGCCTGACTGGCCAGCAATCTCTCATGAGGCGATGTCGATCACTCGTCTTGAATTGCATCGAAGTACGAATCGCCTAGCTCGAGCCTACGAGGCATTAGGGGTGCAAGAAGGTGACCTCGTGACCATTGCCCTACCAAACTCAATTGAGTTTTATCAGGCCTGTATTGCGACTTGGAAATTAGGCGCGACCCCGCAACCAATCTCAGCAAAGCTGCCAAGCGTTGAACAAATTGCAATCGTGAACTTAGCGAAACCGGCGCTATTGGTCGGCACTGGCACGGACTTGACGTTAGGGGTAAAAACCTTACCGGCGAATTTCATACCGGACCCTACTTTGACCGATGCCGATCTGACAGACAAAGTCAGCCGCTTTTGGAAGGCCCCAACATCTGGTGGCTCAACCGGTCGGCCTAAAATCATTGTGTCCGAACTCCCAGGCCACTTTGATTTCAGTCAAGACAAGCCCTTACAGCAAGAATTTGATCGCGCTCAATTGGTTCCTGGCCCGCTCTATCACAACGGACCCTTCTCATTTTCAATGAACGGTTTATTCCTCGGCAATCACATCGTTGTAATGACCCGCTTTGACGCGGAGCAAACCCTCGCACTCATCGAGGCGCATCAAATTGATTGGATGATGATGGTACCCACCATGATGTCTAGAATCTGGAAACTACCGGATCAAATTAGGCTGAAGTATGACTTGAGCTCACTTCGCGTGATGCTGCATTTAGCGGCCCCCTGCCCGCCGTGGTTAAAAGAAAAATGGATTGAATGGCTCGGCGGGCATCGGGTTCACGAGCTTTTTGGCGGGACTGAAGGCACGGGCGCCACCTGGATCACAGGCGATGAATGGTTGGCGCATCGCGGCTCGGTAGGAAAACTGCTCGGCGGGGCACAGGTCAAGGTCGTGGATGATCAGGGTGAGACGCTACCTGATGGTGAAATTGGAGAGATATATCTGTTGCCGCCTGGCGGACAAGGCAGCACGTATCACTATATTGGCGCAGAATCTTCGGGGCTTGACGGCGGTTGGGAATCCCTCGGGGACATGGGCTATGTCGATTCAGAGGGTTATATCTTTTTATCAGACCGCAAGACCGACATGATCCTCGCAGGCGGGGCCAATATTTACCCCGCTGAGATCGAAGCGGCCATCGACACCCACCCGCTCGTGCGATCCAGCGCTGTCATCGGCCTACCGGACGAAGACCTTGGCCAGTCGGTTCACGCCATTGTGGATGCGGCAGAAGCTCTGACAGATGATGATTTGCTGCAGCATCTGACGGAGCACCTGGCGCGTTATAAGATCCCTAGGACCATCGAGATGGTTAAAACCCCATTGCGAGATGATGCGGGGAAAACGCGTCGTTCCGCATTGCTAAAGGAGCGGATTGCACGGGCCATCCCCATCGCCTAGGTTGGCAAGGCCGCCGCGGCTAAGGGGTCTTGATCAATCAGATGCGCAGTATCGTTGAAACGACGCAAAATGATCGCGTCACCCTGCACCACAATATGGCTGATAGAGCCATTATCGGCGCCCGTAAAAGCAAACGAACGGGCCCCGGTAATAACTTCCAATATTTGGCCAATCACCCCGCCATGAACGAAGACCGCGACCAATTCATCCGGATGAGCTGCTGCAATAGTATGAATACCCCGAAGCAACCGAGTTTTAAATGCCTCGGCGGATTCTGCCCCAGGGATGACGTCCCAACGGCCTTCTGCTTGCATCTGCTGATAGATCGGATGATTCTCATGGGCTTTAATTCTGAGCACGCCGCCTTCCCAATCCCCTAGGTGGACTTCATGCAAGTCCGGATTCTGATTCGGCTGGAGCCCAATCGCCCGACATAGGGGCGCTGCGGTCTCGGTGGTGCGTTGTAGCTTGGTGACATAGACCGCGCCGATCGGCAGACTCTGCAACCGCTGTCCAACTTGTTCCGCTTGCACGCGCCCCTGGGGCGCGAGCTCAGGGTCACCTTGACCATCGACTAAGGGAAAGGGCGCGTCCGCTCGAGCAGCTCTCGACTCGCCATGACGCACCAACAGTATTTCCGTTGCGCCCTCAGGCGGGGTAAATCGAGTTTGACGGTATTCCTGAACGGTCATAGGTTGCTCCTCAATGAGCCCAGATGATAGCTCGGATTTCATTGAATACGCCAGTTTGGCTAGGTATTCTTGTGAGACAGAACGCTGAGTCAAGCTTATGAGCTGGGATAAAGAACTCCGAGAACTCGACCAACGTGGCGCGTTGGCTGAAGCCATGGGCGGAGAGGAGAAGGTTGCCCGCCAACATCACTTTGGTAAATTAACGATCCGCGAGCGAATACACGCCGTTATCGACCCGAACTCCTTTCATGAAATTGGCAAGTTAGCGGGTGTTGGCAGCTATAACGAGGCGGGCGAACTAATCAGCCTCGTGCCTTCTAATTTTGTTTTTGGGACCGCGGCCATACATGGCCGACCCGTTATCGTGTCAGGTGACGATTTTACCGTGCGTGGCGGTTCAGCCGATGCCTCAATCGCGGGCAAACGCCTGCAAGCTGAGGGCTTGGCACTCGAACTAAAGTTGCCACATATTCGACTGATCGACGGCATGGGCGGGGGTGGATCCGTGAAGACCATCGAGACCGCCGGTAGAACCTATATTCCGCGCGTTGCAGGCTGGGATACCATTGTAAATCACTTGTCGGTTGCCCCATCGGTATCGCTTGCCTTGGGCAGCGTTGCCGGAATTGGCGCTGCAAGAGTCACCACCTCCCATTATTCCGTCATTGTTAAAGATACAGCGCAAATGATGATCGCCGGGCCCGCGTTAGTCGATTGGGCTAGCCTGGGCGAGGTTTCAAAAGAGGAGCTAGGCTCCAGCCGCATTCATACTCGTAATGGCTCGATCGATGATGAAGTTACAAGCGAAGCGGAGGCCTTTGATCGGGCTCGACGCTTTCTGAGCTACCTACCGAATCACGTCGATGAGTTACCCGCTCGTATCGACTGTGAAGACCCAATCGATCGAAAGTCTGAAGCGCTGAACACGCTGGTGCCCAAGGATCCTCGCAAGATCTACAAGATGCGACGCGTTATTGAGGCTGTGGTGGACGAAGGCTCTTTTTTTGAAATAGGCCGCTTATGGGGCAAATCGATTATCACTGGGCTGGCTCGAATCAACGGGATTGCGATTGCCGTTTTCGCCGAGGATCCCATGATCTACGGCGGCGCTTGGACGGCTGATGCCTGCCGAAAGTTGGTCCGTCATACGGATCTTGCCTCGACCTTTCATTTGCCCTTGTTGCACCTGGTTGACTGCCCTGGCTTTTTGATTGGCAAACAATCCGAAGAAAGCGGCACCATTCGCTTGGGGTCAACTGCTTTTGCCGCCCTTGGACAGGCGACGTCACCCTTCTGCAGCGTGGTAATCCGCAAAGCTTTTGGGGTTGCTGGGGCGGCCAACACGAAACCGGGCAGCCATCATCATCGTTTCTCTTGGCCCTCAGGGGACTGGGGATCACTCCCCATCGAAGGCGGCATTGAAGTCGCCTACAAAGCCGAGTTAGCAGAGTCACCCAACCCTGATCTGCATTTGGCAGAAATTAAAGCGCGGCTCAATCAGCTTCGATCGCCGTTTCGATCGGCCGAATTTTTTGAAATAGAGGATATTATCGAGCCCGCTGAGACTCGGCGGCACTTGTGTCATTGGGCAGAATTGGCTTATCGCGCCCTGCAACCCGGCAGCAGCACATTTGGGTATCGCCCGTGATCCGGCTCGCACTTTTGTCCAGCGTGCTCGTCTCGGGCAACCTCGGCGCCGAGACGCTTTGCAGCCTTGGCGACCTTCAGCGCGTCATCAGCGTTGAATACGAATCAAACGTGCTTGAGGTGCCGTGCCAGGTTCGTTACAAAAAGGTCAACGAGGGCGAGATCACTTATCCATGGCGGGCTAAAAGGCAGGCGGGCTATTGTGAGGCTCGGGCCAAGGCTCTGGCTGCTAAGTTTACCGCCCTCGGCTGGACCTGTGAGACAAAGCCCGAATCCAACCCCGACCGCTCAGAAGAACATAGCGCGTCCAATCCCTAATCGATGCTTTAAAATTTTGACCTGTAGCCTTACATCCCTTCAGAACGCGACGCCAAGAGCGCTCGGGCACCTGTAGTCAGCGTTGTTCAGCGAACGATGAATTCAGAACAGAATCACTCTGCTCGCAGCAAAGGATGGTCTTTCGGTAATTGTTTGGCGACCCATAAGGCCAGCTTGTGCGCCATGGCTTTTTGGGAGAGATCCATCTTGGCCAAAGGTTGAATCAGGCGATCATGAACCAGCAATCGATAAAGATATTCGACCTTTTCAGAATGTGAATCCGTTGCCTCAAACTCGACAACGCCGCGCTTTTCAGCATACACCATCCCAATCCGGATCCCTTCTTTTAGCAATCCGGCTTCGTTCACTAATTTCTTGTTCTTAGCCATGGACTCAGCCCGCACCCCAAGCCTTCAATGTAACCGGATCTCAATCAGATTACGACTGCATACAGCCTGACCAAGACACTGACTATGCGCTTCAAGGTTGGTGTGCAATTAACGCTGGCGCCAGCTGAGTGAGCAAAGCATCGTGCAAGCAGCTGTCTGCTACTCTGCGAATTCCCCTGCCACAAGGGTCTGCAGGAAACGACTTGGTTTTGGCCGTCTAAAAATCCCACCGCACGATGAATCCGAGCGCCTTGCCTCGGATCCATCGTGCTATTAAGCTGGCCCTTTTTTAAGAGCGTGCCATGAAAACAGCACATCGATATATTTTAACCCTGACTTGTCCTGATCGCGTTGGGATCGTTGCCACCGTCAGCGAATTGATTGCCTCGCTCAACGGTTGGGTCACCGAAGCCAACTATCATTCGGACCAAGATTCAGGTTTATTTTTCATGCGCAATGAAATTAAGGCTGACTCAATCGGAAATCAACTCGAGGCCTTTAAAGCTGGCATTCGAACGATTGCCATCGATTTCAACCTACAGTGGGCACTGCATGACACGACAGAAAAACAGCGCATCGTGTTATTTGCTAGCAAGGCATCGCACTGCCTGAATGATCTATTGCACCGCTGGCATAATGGTGAGCTTGATTGCACGATTAGCGCTGTGATTTCGAACCACGAGTCGCTGCGCAACATGGTGGAATTTTACGGTATCCCGTTCGAGTACATTCCAATCATCCCGGAAAATAAAGCCGCCGGCTTCCATCAGGTTGCCGAAGCCCTCGAGCAGCTTCAACCGGATGCGGTGATCCTTGCGCGATACATGCAGGTGTTACCGAGTTCGATCTGCGAGGCTTATAACGGTCGGATGAT
>JABGTE010000270.1 GCA_018647445.1 Gammaproteobacteria bacterium | reverse complement strand
TGTTGAAGATCCCAACGGCGACATTATTTGGTACTACAATCGGGATTCGGGTCTGATGCACTTAGATCGAGATGATCGCGGCGTATTTGCTGACCAAATCGAGCGCGGTGGCGAACGTATCATCAATCCAATCAATCAAGAAACAGTCACCCTACGCGGTATTCAATCGGGCGAATATGTCGTCAACCTTTTGCACTACAAGGCCAATTACAAAGCGCCTTTGCCCGTCACAGTCAAGGTCGAACGACTGAACCCCAAGGTGAATTTGGTCTACTACGGCGAGCACTTTTTAACCGGCGCAGGCCACGAACTCACCGCCGTTCGGTTTAGCCTCGATGATGAGGGCAACGTGGTCGATTTAAACCAACTGCCGAAAGACTTGGTCACGCAATCAAAGGCCAAGCAGAAATGAGCACCCAAACTATTTTGATTATTTGCTACATCACCCTAGCCCTTTTGGTGCTGCTCAGCCTAAAGCATTCTAGCCTTGCCCGCCCCTTTAAGCTGGGCCTCGTCGTCATTACGAGCATGTTTTACATGGTTACTTGGTTCCACATTTTAGGCTTATTGGGATGGGCGACCCCAGACCCGACGCCAGAGGCCTTTCGAGTACACTGGATTCATATTGAAGAACCGAACAAGGCCAAAGGCGACCCCGGAACCATTTATTACTGGGTCTCTGCCTTGGACGATGCGGAATTAATGAGCGGTCCACCCAGGGCCCACCAAATTCTCTGGACAATTGAGGCGGCAAAAGCTGCGCAAGATGCAAAAAAACGGCTGGATGCGGGTGAGCTGCTGAACGGCCGAATCAGTCACAATGTGCTGGATGGCGAAAAGCCAGGGGGCGAGGCGCCACCAGCCGGCAAAGGGCAGTCACCTGAGGGCAATGATAACGAGCGACCCGCCTTTGAGTTCACAACCGTTGTGCCGCCTACCCTGCCCGTAAAAACGGTGCCGATTCAATAAAGAGGCCTCTAACAAGTGCCATTCAATGAGTGTCATCGAATCAACACCAGCCAATAAAGGCCATCGAATAAAAGCCGGTCAATAAGGGCCATCCGATAAAGGCGGGTTTCGAGCTTCCTGTCACGCTCCACTGACCTGCACGCAGCCTTGGTTAAGGATATGAGCCATCAGCGCATCCCGCCACGAAACCCAACAGTCGACCAACTCGCGCGAACTAATCGTAAAGCCAAGCCCCTTGGTCAGCTCCGGCTTGGCACTGTCGTGTCGTGTCGTTCAGTCAGGCCGCATCGCGGAGTTGGTGAAGCCAAACGGGCGGCTTTAGTGCATTCAACGATCTACCGTACCGATGTATGGCCATCATCACAGGCAGAAGCTCGACCCACCTACCAGGTCCATCTTGCCAAAGCAAAACAGGGTCTTTTTGCGGCTCGGGACAGACCGGCCCAGTAAACGCCGCCAACCTCATGGTTTAAATTAGATAGGCGACGCTCAAGCGCAATCTAGTCGCCGCCCGTCAGCCAGGTCATTTGCGGCATATCTTTTTCGCCGACAGCAACTAAACGATCTTCTTCTGCGCGCGCCAATACATAATTCAGGAGATCCCCAGATTGATCTCGCGTCAGCACATCGCCGAAACCTGCCATGCCGTTGGCAGACCACAAACCATCAATAACAATCTGATCCCAGATCGCGATCGTTTCATCGCTCATGCGACGCAAGTCTGGAATCGCACCACCTGATCGAACTAAAAACCCATGACACACCGCGCAATTCTCGTTGTAGGCAATTTCACCTCGCGCGATGCTCGAAGTATCGATGCCTTTTCTGTCTCGCTCTGGAATGCTGCGATCTCGGATGGTGGGCGCAGGCAGTGCCGCGTCTCCGCCTACCTTGAAGACCAAGAGCCGGCCTTCATTGCTATAGGTAAGAGACGCGTGCTCTGCCACCGGTGGCAGAGGCTCACCGCCAAACAAATCTCCACCGCCCGTGCCGGTCAGCACGGACACATATTGCACGCCATCGAGCTCGAAGGTAATGGGAGGTGCAAGCATCGACGTATAGGTATTGAATTCCCAAAGCACCTCACCCGTCGCCTTATCGTAGGCCGTGAACATACCAAGCGCATTACCTTGAAACACCAGGCCGCCCTCAGTACCTAAAACACCACCGTTCCAATAATGTGGAATCTCGACCACCCAACGGTCTTCACCCGTTAAAGGGTCAAAGGCTTTGAGGTATCCCTTAGGCGTCGGTTGTTCCGCGATATTGTCTAAGATCACCTGCGCTAAACGACCGAACTCAAGCCCCGTATTCCAACCCTTGGGTTTGTGTTTATAAACGCCGGTCTCTTTCCATTCAGACGCCATATCAAAAAATAGCGGGTTATCTTGCGCAGGGATGTAAACCAAGCCCGCAGCTTCATCAACCGACATCGCTTGCCAATTGTGCGCGCCCAGTGGACCCGGCAGGACCCACTTGCCTTTTTCGCTGTAGTCGAGCTCAGGGTTTTCAACAGGTCGGCCGGTTTCCAGGTCAACATGGGTTGCCCAGGTCACTGTCGCATACGGGTTGGCTGCAAGTAATTCCCCATCGGAGCGGTCTAAGACGTAAAAAAAGCCATTTTTAGGCGCCTGTAACAGCACTTTGCGCGGTTTGCCCTCAATTTCGAGCTCAGCCAAGGCCATATCCTGAACCGCTGTGTAATCCCAATTGTCGCCCGGAGTCGTTTGGTAGTACCAATTCATTTCACCGGTATCGGCATCCAACGCCACAATCGAGGATAGGAATAAGTTATCGCCACCGCCCGGCGATCGGATCACGCGCGTCCAAGGTGACCCATTGCCAACGCCGATATACAACTGATTAAAGTCCGGATCATAAACAATCGAATTCCAAACGGTGCCGCCACCGCCGATCTTCCACCATTCCCCGCCTTTCCAGGTCTCAGCAGCCATCTCCATTTCGGGACTCTCAAACGGCAGATTGGGATCCCCCGGCACCGTATAGAAACGCCAGACTTGCTCGCCTGAAGCCGCATCATAAGCCGTGACATAACCTCTAACACCATACTCGGCGCCGCCATTACCGATATAAACCTTGCCATTGGCGACGCGAGGCGCGCCGGTTATCGTGTAGGGTTTCTCGCGATCCACCAACGTGTCGACTTTCCAGATTTCAGCCCCAGTGCCAGCATCAAGGGCTATCAGGTGACCATCCAGGCTACCAACGTAAACGCGGCCCTTATAAACCGCCACACCCCGGTTCACCACATCACAGCAAGCCCAACGCGCCCACTCTCCAGGTACTTTCGGATCATAAGACCAGAGCGTTTCACCGGTTTTGGCGTCGACTGCATAAACGCGGCTCCAAGAAGTCGTGAAAAACATAATACCGTCAACAACAATCGGGGTCGCTTCCAATGCGCGATTGGTACCCATATCTTTGAACCAAGCCAGTCCAAGGTCACTCACGGTTTCTCGATTGATCTGGGTCAAGGGTGAGAAACGCGTCTCGCCATAGTTTCGACCAAATGAAAGCCAATTCCCGGGCTCTTCATCGGCCGCAATGATTCTAGCGTCATCGATTAAACCAACAGTCGGTTCTGGCACTGTCGTCTCTGACGTGATGCCAGACGTTTCAGGGCTTGGCCCGACGTCGTTCGATAAAAAATAAATCGCGGCGCTGATGACCGCAATGCCAATGACTAAAAGGCCCCTATTCACAATTGCTTCTCCTGCTTGATCTCAATCGAGGATACGGCTTGTGATCTAGGATGACAATGGCCAATAGGCGCTTGAAACAAGCTGCGTTTGATTGATTATTTTCAATAGCTTTCTTAGCCTAGGCCGCACTGACCAGCACCGGTCATCGTGATAGAAATGTCCTTGAAAATAATTTTTGCCAAAGGGGCCATTGCTGACGGCGCGCTACGCGCGTCGCTCGAAGATGCCATTTTTGCTCAACGCTGGTTGGCACCCGCGAAAGCGACTTTGGCGCCGACGCCCTTTTGCTGAAAGCCTCAGCATCGCCAGTCGAACGCCTCGCGTCCTTTCCTGCCTTAACGCCCTGGTTGACCGCTTTTGATCAAATTGTATCGGTTTGGGTACGCCATCGAATCGGGTTTCGCAATCTAGTCATTTTGGGTGGCGCGCTCATTGAATTTGTTGCTGTGGTCCTGCTGAATGTCGTTCGGCAGTCTCATGTTACCAAGCCAGGCATTGCATCAATCCCACCTGATGGGACTCATAACACTGCCCGCTATAACATGCACAAAGATTCTCTTGCCTCAGCGCGCAATAGCCGCTGTCTTTTCCCTAGAATTACGGCGTCTGGCGCGGTTTTCGGCATGACCTATCAGGTCCTCATTTTTTGAGTCATGCGGTTTTCTCCAAAAACTGGCATCATTTTCTAAGGCGTTCCCTGAGTCGAAAAGCGCAACGACTCAACGGATTAGACCGGTGGCCCATAGGCTGCAGCCGAAGACAGTTGACCCACGAAAGGTGGTCGTGTTTGACTCCGGAGATCTTTGAAGTCTAGGACGATCGATGAACCCTTTATCTGGCCTCACGGCACTCGACTTTGGCCAAGTCTATAATGGCCCTTATTGCGGGTTCTTAATGGCCCAAGCCGGCGCAACCGTCATAAAAGTCGAATCTTTAAAAGGCGAAACACTGCGCTCGAACAACCCAAAAGCGTCCGCAACCTATCCCTTTTCATTGCTGAACAGCAATAAAAAGAGCCTTGCGATCAATATTAAATCAGAGCATGGCCAACAGCTCGTACAACAACTTGCTCAAAAGGTTGATGTGCTTTCAGAAAATTTCGCCCCGGGCACGATGGCGAAATATGGGATCGGCGGGCAGGCACTGACCGCGCTGAACCCTCGATTGATTTACGCCTCCAGCACGGGCTACGGCAATGCCGACGGACCCTATCGAGACTACTTGGGGATGGACATCACGCTCCAGGCCATCAGCGGCGTCATGAGCGTTACCGGGGAGGAGGACGGCCCGCCACTCAAAACCGCCGCCGCGTTTGCCGATTTTATTGCCGGCACCCATCTTTACGCAGCGATTGTGACGGCGCTCTTCCGCCGAGAAACAACCGGGCAAGGGGCCGTCGTAGACATCTCAATGCAGGACTGCGTGTTTCCCACGCTTGCCACAAGCATCGGAAGTTTCTACGCCCAAGGCGAGCAAGCGCCAAGAGCCGGCAACCGTCATACGGGCAATACCCTGTCGCCTTATAACACGTACGTTGCCAGTGACGGCTACATCGCCATTATTTGCGTTCGGGAGGGCCATTTTAAAAAACTCTGCCAAGCGATGGATCGTCCTGAACTCGCGGAGGATGCTAGGTTCCATAACTTCGCAGCGCGGTGTCAGAACGTCATCGAACTCGACGCTGAAATTACCCGCTGGACTGCGTCGAAATCCCGTCAAACGCTGCTCGCTTTAACGCAAGCCCACGGCGTGATCTGCGCCCCCGTTAATCATCTAGCAGAGGTGATAAATGATCCACACATGACCGCCAGGGGAAGCTTGAGCCAAAGGCACCATGAAGCTCTAGGCGTAATTGCACAAATGCGGACGCCTTTGCGTCTTTCAGACGACACCCCCCCAGAGCTAACCAGTGCGCCACCCCTTGGGGCCAACACAACAGAGGTTCTGCGCGATTTGCTAGGGCTCTCGCATGCCGACATCGCAACGCTCGTCGGGCAGGAGGCCATCGCCATTTGAAACGTTGGCACCCAATTGGTTGTCATTTGGCTCGAGTGGGTCTTACGCCCTACCAATTAATCCGGCAGGCCCAAGACCCGTTTAGCGACAATGTTCATCTGCACTTCATTGGTACCACCGTAGATCGTGACAGCACGATCTCGTAACCATCCCCGCGTTGCGTCCAATTCATCTTGATCAAACCCTTCGCCTTCCCAGCCGACACCCGCCAAACCGCGTAGCTCAGATTTCAAAGCCGAACCTTCTTTCGCAATCGTTGACCCGACCAGTTTAAAGATCGAAGTTGTGGCGCCCGGAGCTCGGCCCGATTTCGCTTCAGCCATAACGCGTTGGACAGTCAACTGCATCGACTTTTCCAACATTACCTGCTTGGTGATCTTTTCTCGCGCTTCGAGGTCGCTGATACGGCCCTCAGTTTGTCCCAAATATTCGACGCCGATTTGCGCGTATGGGTTTAGCGTTTTGACGGTCTTTTTTCGTCTAGGCGCGGGCGCTGCTGATCGTTCGTACTGCAGCAGTCGCTTACCCACTGTCCAACCTTTATTCAGCTCACCGATCAAATTTGAGCGCAGCGCAATGGCATTATCAAAAAATGTCTCACAAAACGGTGAGGATCCAGAGATCAGCGGAATCGGTTTGACCGTTACACCGGTCTGATGCATATCCAATAAGACAAAGCTAATACCATCATGCTTCGAGGCACTTGGGTCAGTTCGCACCAAAGCAAACATCCAATCAGCGTGGTCGGCCCCGGAGGTCCAAATTTTTTGGCCATTGATGACGAAATGATCGCCCTCCATAACGGCTTTGGTCTGCAGACTTGCAAGGTCTGAACCGGAACCCGGTTCGCTATACCCCTGACACCAGCGGACTTCACCAGAGGCGATCTTAGGTAGGTGCTGCTGCTTCTGTTCCTCGGTTCCAAACTCCATCAAAGTCGGACCGATCATGGCAAGCCCCATCCCCGTTTCCGGCGGCAGAGCTTTAATCGACGCCATTTCTTCTTGGAACACCCGGTATTCTTCTCCCGACATTTCGGCCCCACCATAAGCCTTCGGCCACAGCGGCGCGGTCCAACCCCGCGCTGAGCAGGCATCTCGCCAAGCCCGTGCATCATCGGTATCGTAGATTTCAAAGGCATCCTCGAAGTGAACCGGTCGATCCCGCATGCTCATAGGACAGTTAGCGCCTAGCCAGGCTCTAGTTTCTTCTCTAAACGCATCTATCGTCATAACTTTTCCTTTGCTCTTTCTCGTTCAAATTAGGTTTCCGCCGAGCGACTTGCAGCGCGCCGCAGCCTGTATCAGTGTCCAATTAGCCTCAAGTGCTTCCCTTTTTTGTAGGGTCCCAAACATTCTTGGGTGCCAAACATTTTTCTCACGCTTCGGGCCGACGGTCCCGGCCCCTGACGTCGCCGGGCTAGGCTCGTGCCAAACGAGCTCAAGTTTACCAACCAACGTGGCGGCCACATCTGTTTATTCTTTGTAAACTTCGTTAACCCGTCTCACTTACTCGCGTCTTTTTACCACATCCCTTCAGGTCCGCAAACCACGCTGCAACCCTCTTAAAGCTGTCTCTACTAGATGCCTGACGCTTCTCGGTACAACTGATGTACGACAAGTACAAGGTTTTCGATCTTTTAGGCACGCGCCTTTCGGCCAGGCTTGCCCCACGCAGGAAGGATCCCACTCATGATTTTTTTGCAAAGCAGCTTGGCGCACCAAACCACCTGATTTTCGGTCGGGCGTCCTCAAACAAGGACCTGTGAAGCATCGATCGCGAGACCATGTTATCGCAAGGTTTGCCGCCCCAAATCTGGCGCCTCAACTCGTCCCTTGGATTTAAAGTACGCAACCAATACATCCGCCACCAATGCCTCAGAAGTACCGATAATATGAGGCGTTAAGAGGTGGTAGCCCTCGCCGCCCGTTGCCGTAAAACTCCCCGTTGCCAGGGTATATTGTTTGGTATCAATCACAGGCAAACTATTGATTTTAAGCGATATTAAAGACTCCTCTCCGGATTCGGCGAGTTCGGCAGTGAGCGTAAGGCCCGAATACTGGGGCAACCCGTATTCGCGCTGCAGCCCTTTTCTCACCACGTCTTTGAGCAGGGCGCCAGTAAGCCTTATGGTCGATACGCGATCTAAAAAGGGAAAAACATTGCGGATTTGCTCAACCGTCACCGAGCCCGAGGTCAAATCCGCCCGCAGAGCGCCCGGTGTAATCATACCGATATCCGTTTTTGCATGGGCTCGCAAAGCGTCCGCCACCAGATTACCAACCACTGATTCACCATAGTATTTTCGAGGTGCATGTCCCACCAAAGTACCAGCAACAGCCGCTAACTCAGGGTGCTCAGACCGAGCCGTTTGGATTAACGCCAAAACCGCGGTATCACTCGGCAACTCATCCGCATTCACCGGCACTAGATCCGACGATAAAACCGTTAAGGGTTGGCCCGATTGATACCGCAGGTTTAAGACGCCCAAGTGCATGCCTTGTCCAAAGGTTTCAACAATCAACGTCTGCGTATCGGGATGTCGAACCGGTGTTTGCAAGCCATGATCCGTATGACCTGCCACGATTAAATCAATACCGTCGACTGCACCGGCTAAGGCGTACTCTTCCTCAAATCCCCGTTGAACGTCCGGATCTGCTTCTTTATCCGTCTGCATCGGCGCCGTTCGCCCTTGGTGCGTGAGCAAGAGCACGACATCCGCTTCCTGACGCAGCCTCGGTACCCAATGGGCCGCCACCGTTTCTGGCGCGACAATTCTCAAGCCCTGGCGATGACTCGGCATCATCGTATTGATAAAGGCATCAATACCCATTAGTCCGAGCACAGCGACCCTAATACTGCCGACCTCTAAAATGACATAAGCCCGACCGAAGGGAATGTCCGTGTTCTCATAAAAAATGTTGGCATTGAGCAAAGGAAACCGCGCGCGTTGACTCACGAATGCCAGGGTCTGCCAGCCATATTCGAACTCATGGTTACCTATGTTCACAGCGTCGTACCCAATGGCGCTGTATAGGTCAAAGACCAAGCGGCCCTGAGTTGCCTTTGAAAGCGAACCCGTAAACAAATCGCCGGCATCCAGTAGGAGTGACTTAGGCTCCTGCACGCGATACCGCGCAATCAAGCTGGCAAGCTTCGCCAGCCCGCCAATATGCGTCATATCCGAGCGCCAGATCGCGGGCAACGGCTCATAAACACTTTCAATATCATTGGTGTACAGGATCTGAAAGGTCTCAGCCTCGGCAATCTCCGCGCGCCCCTGAGCTGGCATTACAAACCCCAACCCCAGCAACAATGTACTCGCTACCCCAACAGCGACAGTCCGTCCCTGGCGGCGCCGCCCTAAAATGCCTGCGACCCACTCAAACCGTTGCAAACCCCAGCGCGTCAGTGCAGGCTCGCGATCATTGCCCCTATCGCGCGCCCAACCTGGCTTATGCAAACTGAAAACCACGATAACCTTTCGCCACCACGGCATCGCACGCCTCACGATAAGCGCCAACACCCGCCGCATAGGGCATAAAAATTCTGGGTTTACCCGGCACGTTCGCGCCCAAGTACCATGAGCCGCCTTGAGGAAACAAGGTCGCCTCTGCCACCATCTGCACATGATCCATCCATTGGTCTTGAGCCGCTTCCTCAGTCGTAATCATTCGGTGGTTGTCATCCCACATTTTGGTTAGACAGTTGACGATCCAATCAACATGCTGCTCGATCGACACCAACATATTTGACAGCACTGATGGGCTGCCAGGACCCGTCACCATAAATAAATTTGGAAAGCCGACACTCATCAAACCCAGATAAGTCCGCGGTCCTCCTCGCCAGGCGTCCTCGAGCGCGAGCCCACCGACGCCCTGAATGTTCATGCTGCGCAGTGCACCGGTCATTGCATCAAATCCGGTGGCGATCACGAGGGTATCGAGTTCGATATGCTCTGAGTCCAGCGCAACACCTTTCGCCGTAATCTCGACCAAGGGCGTGTCACGCAAGTTAACCAATCGAACGTGATCCTGATTGTAGGTCTCGTAGTAATTGATATCGACACAGATCCGCCGGGTGCCAATCGGATGCGTCGTTGGGCAGAGCGCCGCGGCGGTATCTGGATTCTTAACAAGCGATCGAATTTTTTCGTGCACGAAATCCTGCACGAATCGGTTAGCCTCTAAGTTCATCAGCGTGTCATTGATGACGGCCATAAATCGAGCGCCACCACGCTGCCAAGCCGCCTCGAGCAAAGCCTTAGCGGCCGGCGCTTCTAGATCATTAAAGATCACCGGGTCAATCGGCCCCGATCTTGGCAAAATATCAAGGTCACCAAAGCCCGAGCCGTTACCGGTGCGATGGTTGGCGCGATGCGCTGGGTAATGCTGCTTAAACTCAGCCACCCAAGCCGGATCCAGCTCGTAGTTATTGGCTGGCACACTAAAATTAGGGGTTCGTTGAAATACCGTTAAGTGGGCCGCAGATGCCGCGATCACCGGAATGGCCTGAATGCCAGATGAGCCCGTTCCAATAATCCCAACCCGCTCTGATTCAAAGCTAACCGGTTCATGCGGCCACTGACTGGCCTGATAGAAGTTTCCCGAAAATGTCTCTAAGCCGGGGATATTCGGCCGCTGGGGTACCGACAAACACCCCGTCGCCATAATGCAAAAATCTGCGGTGAACCGCTCACCGAGCGCAGTTTGAATTTCCCAATGGCATTGCGCTTCCTGCCAAATAGCTGAGGTGACTTGGGTATTAAACTGAATCACCGGTCTTAATTGAAACTGACCCGCAACATGGCGTGCATAGGACAAAATCTCAGGCTGCTGGGCATATCGCTCTGACCATTGCCAGGTTTGCTCCAACTC
>JABGTE010000275.1 GCA_018647445.1 Gammaproteobacteria bacterium | reverse complement strand
TAAGAAGGCAGCACCTAAGAAAGCGGCTGCTAAGAAGGCAGCTCCTAAGAAAGCGGCTGCTAAGAAAGCAGCGCCTAAGAAAGCTGTTGCTAAGAAAGCTGTTGCTAAGAAAGCAGCTCCTAAGAAAGCGGCTGCTAAGAAAGCTGTTGCCAAAAAAGCCGCACCTAAGAAAGCGGCTGCTAAAAAGGCGGCACCTAAGAAAGCAGCTGCTAAGAAAGCGGCTCCCAAAAAAGCGGCTCCTAAAAAAGCTGCTGCCAAGAAGCCGGCTGCAAAGAAAAAGAAGTAGATGTCAAAACCCGCAGTGCTCTTCAACGCACTGTAAGATAGAAAAGCCCTTTGATAGGGCTTTTTTATTGTCTGAAAAAAGTTCGAGCACCTTCAGGTTTAGCGCCGTATTGCATCGATGTTTTTCCGATTTGCATTGGGCCTAAACCAAGCCGCGCAATGTGCAGTTTTTTCATCTTGTTGCCGCTGCCTATCTCGCTTGAGGCTATGGCGCGGGCATAAAATTGTCTGGGGTATTAAAGTTTGTGAAGGCGTGGCTATCATCACTTTCTAGCACCAAGAGCGATAACGACTCTAGCCATTTTCTTACAGAGCGTTGGTCTTGTTCTAGCTCAGAATCGATTGACGCCAATGCCAAGGTTTTGACCGCGATCAGGCCGCATTGCAGGAAACCATCTTGCCGATAAACGACGGCGTCTACTTGGTGCGCCTGATCGAGCAAAGCCCTTTGTAAGAATTGAACTAGATCAGTGGTCAGCCCTGGTAGGTCGCAGGCGATAATCAACGCGTAATCCGTTAAGACCCTGCTGGCGCAGGCTTGAATGCCGAGCAAAGGGCCGCCATAGTTTGGCGTGTTGTCTTCAACAACGACATCCGCAAAGGCTTCGTATTGCATGATATTTCGATTGGCGCTGATGATCACGGCGCCCGTGCATTGGCTTGCTAATCGCACGCTGCGATGGATGAGTGGATGACCTCGATAGAGCACGAGGCCTTTATCTTGCCCGCCCATTCTCTGGCCTTTTCCGCCAGCGAGTATAATGGTCGAAAAGTCATTGTTCATCGTTTGTAATTCCTAAGATAAGAGGCCAGCATAAGCGCAATTTATGGTTAGTTCGATGGCTATGTCCGATTACCAACTCAAAGCGCTATTCTCCTCAGAGGGGTTGGTGAGTCAAACCCTGCCAGCTTTTCGGTCGCGAGCGGGACAAATTGAATTCGCGCAGGCAATCCAGGCGTCTTTGATGCAGTCGGGTGACTCGGTCATCGAAGCCGAGACCGGAATTGGTAAGAGCCTCGGATATCTAATCCCCGTTCTTTTGTCCAATAAGCGGGTGCTCATTTCGACCTATACGAAACTGTTACAAGATCAAATTTTTCACGAGGATCTTGCGACCGCAAGGAAGGTTTTAGCATCGGCTAAAAAGGTGGCGGTCCTGAAGGGCAGACGCAACTACCTTTGCCCTTTTAAATTTGGGCAGTTGTTCAAGTCTCCCTCCAAGACCTTGCCCGCCGACGCTCTTGCCGAGGTTTCCGCAATCAAAGCCTGGTCGACGCGCACGCATACGGGTGACCTATCTGAGCTAGAAATTCTGAGTACGGATGTGATGGCCATGATTACGGCAAGCGCGGATGAATGTCAGAAACGACGCTGTCCTAACTTTGATCAGTGCCCACTTTATGCCGCTCGTAAGCAGGCTGAGACAGCCGACGTGGTGATTGTGAATCATCAGTTGTTAATGTCGCGCTATGAAAACCCAAATGATGATTTGGTTGAGTTAGTTGATCAGATGGAGGTGCAACTGATTGATGAAGCCGATCAATTCCTGAGACTTCTGCGAGAGACGAAGCAGGTTGCCTTTAGTTTTAGTTGGATGCGCGAAATTGCGTTCACGCTCGGTCGGATTAATGCTGATCCCCAGCAACATGATCCGGTGCTCGGTGATTGGGCGACGTTGCTTGGTCGGGAACAACGGCGTTTTGAAAGTGCTTATGATTCGGTTCTTGGACGCTCCTTTTCAGAACCGGTCGTGAAAGCGATGGTGTTGGAACAGATTGATGAGTTGGAGTTGCTGCTCGGTCGGTTAACGCGGGTTTTAGAATCAAGGCTGAATATTGGAAAAATTTTGCGCGATGCTCATCGCGACCTAGCCGGGCAAATGGATAAACTTTTGGCATTCGCGGCGGATGTTGAAGAGGATGCACAAAGTTATTGGTGGGAGCAGGATGCTCGCGGTGGCGCTGCGTTTCGCAGTGTTGTGCCACCAACCGCTGAGGCCATGGGTGGGGAATTAAAATCCTCGGCGCCAAAAATTTTTGTATCGGCAACGCTCAGTGTGGATGGGTCTTTTGCGTTTATTAGCCAACAAATCGGTTATGACGCAGACAAAGCGATCAAGGTCTCCAATGCCTTTGCCTATTCTAAGCAAGTTATGGGTTTTCAGAGCGCGCAGCGGATGGCGCCAGATCATCCTGATTTTATTCCAGCGTTGTTAGAGGATTTAAAGATGTTGCGCGGGCTGAAGACGCTCATGTTGTTTACCTCGCATCGTGCTCTCGCGGGTGCCGCGAGTTATCTGGCGACGTCGTATCAAGGCAATTTATTTGTCCAAGGCGAACGCCCCCGCCAGCGGTTGGTTCAAGACTTCAAAAATGTGACGCATGGATTTTTGTTAGGAACGAGTAGCTTTTGGCAGGGCGTTGACTTTAACGGGGCGGGTGTCGAGTGTCTGGTAATTGATAAATTGCCGTTCCTGCAACCCGATGACCCGAAGTTGATCGCGCGGCGTAGAGCGTATGAATTAGCGGGTTTGGATTTCTTTTCTGACTATATTTTGCCAGACTGCGCACTAAAATTACGACAAGGCTTTGGCCGGTTGATTCGAGCAGAGGGTGATCAAGGGGTGTTTATCATCGGAGATCCGCGGTTTTGGAATGCGAGCTACTCGGGGTTGCTGCAATCGAGCTTACCCCAGTTTAGATGGACGCGGAGTGCCTCAGAGGCGCTGGACTTTATGGATAAAAGATAATGATTTTAGGACTCGATACTACTGGTCGTGATTTAAAGCTCGGGCTTACAATCGCAGGGGACGTTCGAAGTCGCTTGTTCAGTAATGATCTGCGGCACTCACGCCAGATTTTGCCTCAAATTCTTCAGTTCTTGGAGGAAGAGGGAGAAGACTTAGAATCCATCCAAGCCCTAGCGTTCAGTCAAGGGCCTGGATCCTTCACCGGCTTAAGGATTGCAGTTGGTGTGATTCAAGGCCTTGCATATGGCCTTAATCTGCCTGTTATCCCTGTTCCAACCATGGCGATCCTCGCACAGGCAGCGGGTCAGCAAGCTCGAGTTACGCGGGTATTGGTTGCGATGCACGCGCGTGAAGCGGAGTTCTACGGCGCCTTTTATGAGGGATGTGATGATGTGATTCCGTGTCTTATAGGGCAGGCTCAGGTCTACACCGCGGAGATGCTCGCCAATCATGATTTAGCGTCTTGGTCTCTTGCAGGCGACGGTGTTTTTCTTATGGAAGAACAAGCGGACCAAACTCAAGGTGTCATTGACATTACGTCGCCTGATGTTCAGAACCTATTACAGATTGCGGAGGCGATGCTTGCTGCTGGGGAGGTCGTCTCAGCGCTTGAAGCGGCACCCCTTTACGTTCGTGAAACCGTTGCTCAGAAGTCTCGTCAGTAGATGCGTTACGGGTTAGAGATGCTCCCAACTGGATTGGCTTTGGTTGATCACTACCGCCAGAAACCCCCGCTCAGCGTAGACTACGGAAGTCCATCATTAAGACTTCGGCAGAAAAAGATTTCGGCCAAGGGCGAGCTTTTGGTTCGGGCTGTGAAAGAAAAGCCGGGCGCACGAGTGCTGGATATGACCGCGGGGCTTGGTACTGATGCGTTTATTTTGGCGTCCTACGGCCATGACGTTACGATGCTTGAGCGCTCTAAAACGGTCTACTTATTGGTTAAGGATGCGCTTAAGCGGGCGCGGCAGGATGCAGAATTGAAGCCGGTCGTGGCGCGGTTGACACTACACCATTGGGATAGCACGCGGCCCTTTCTGCCAGCAATTGGGTTTGATGCGGCGTTGGTGGACCCAATGTTTGATGAGAAAAAGAAGTCTGCGCTGCCGCCTGGAAACATGCAGATGCTGCAGGCCTTTCTCGGTCGGGGTGCTGAGCTGCAACCGTTTTTGACAGCAGCCCAAGAGCTGGGTATCCGGCGGACGATCGTGAAACGGCCGCGCCTCGACCGAGCACCGGCGAAAAACGCCGTTCGCCCCGTATATCAATTAACTGGTCGTAGCAGTCGATTGGATGTTTTCTTCAACCAGGTTTAGGGCCAGTTTCTGCAGGCTTAGTTGATCCTCTGCGCTGATCAGGTTGAGGATTGCCGCTTGGGGCTTTATCCCTGGCGCTTTGTGCTGCGTGTTGGGGTCTTTGATCGACTGATTAATCGACTGAGGTTGGCTGAGTGCCTGAATCAGTTGCTCAGTTACAATCAAATCCTCTGGGTTGAAGGCGGTGGTCTTGCTGGTCAAGGCTTTGAGTCTCGCATTCATTGGCATGAGATCGTCCAGCAAGTTCGGCTGAATGTCGAGCAGCGCGCAAACTAGGGCGATCCGATGTAGGTGGGGCGCGATAATCTGAGCTATTGGGCCGAGGTCAGGCGTCAGGTTGGTGGCATCCACTGCGGGTTTGAAATCGAAGATCTCAAGTATCTGAATCAGACGCTCAGTGTTTGGCGCAAGCTCGCAGAAGTAAATCGCGTCTAGCAGTGGGGCGAGCGCATGAATCTCATCTGCAAGCGACTCAATGCCAATCATCGAGCCTTGGCGAATGCGGTTGGCAACAAGGCTCGGCAAAACAAATAAATGCGCGACGCTACTGCTGTAATAGCGCATATCAATGAGCCCACCCGTAGTAATGGTAATTACAGATTCGCCTTCTCGGAGCTGTCGTTCGGCGCCAGAGGTTGATAAAAAGTAGTCGATTATTTTTGCGTCGGGTTGGTCAAAAATTGAGGACATTTGATCCGCGTCGATTAGGGTGACCAAAAATCGAAACTGGCGGCGTAGTTTTTCTTCAGGGATCTCGAGACAACCCGCATGCACAAACAAGGTTGCCAGTATCTGAGTTGGGTTCACAGGAATAGCGGCGTTGATGCCTTTCACTATGTGGTGTCCTAGGTCGCGACAGATTGCTTTGTGCACGTCTGGCTCGATCCGCTCTAAGTCCGAGTCCACTCGGTCAGATAAAAACTGCTCAAGAGAAATGGGCTGGCCGAAATTAACGGAGACCTGGCCAAAATCGAGTTTAAAATATCGAAACACGCCGAAAAGGTCGAATAAGGACTCGGTCTTTTTTTGATTTCCTTTGCGTTCATCCAGATAGCTGCTGATCTCAAGAACCCGCTCGTAGGAGAAGTAAACCGGAATGAATTGTATGTCTCGATGATGATCTCGGTAGTATCCCCTTAAGGTCATGTTGATCATGCCAGGTCTAGGCGTGAGCATGCCGCCGGTCCGACTGCGGCCACCTTCAACAAAGTATTCTAGGCTGTAGCCCTTGGATAAAAGTAAGTGAATGTATTCATCGAAGACTGCTTTATAAAGCAGATCCTCTTTGAAGCTGCGACGCATAAAAAAAGCGCCGGCGCGTCGCAAGAGTGGACCCACAAGAAAAAGGTTGAGATTGATGCCTGCAGCGATATGTGGCAGCGCCAAGCCGTTGTGATAGAGCACGTAGGACAGTAATAGGTAATCGATATGGCTTCGATGGCATGGGACGTAAACGATCTCGGCGCTATCTGAGACGGCCCTTACGCGCTCAAGATTGCTGACTTCGATGCCGTTGTAGAGCCGGTTCCAAAGCCATGTCAGGATGATGCTAAAAAAACGGATCACTCTGTAAGATTGATCCGACGCAATCTCAGAAGCATAGCGGTAAGCTTGTGCAGCGACCCGATGTCGGGGTCGTTCGCTGGCCTCGGCGACGGCCATGATGGCAGCGTCGACCGCAGGTGCCGCTAACAGTTCATCAAGCAGTGTTCGCCGATGCGACAAATCGGGACCGATAATAGACTGTTTTTGACTTTTGAAATGGCGCCGAAGTACTCGATGGACTCGTTTGGTTTTAAGCGCGATCGAAGGCAGGTCGCTGGTAAGTGCGTCGACATCAAGCGGGTCACCAAAGTGCACTAAGATATGCTGCCGAGTGAGCGCAATACACAATATCTTTCGAAATTTTGAGGTGGATGCCCATTGATCTGAAAGAAGAACTTTCCACATGGACAGTGCTCTGTCAGGTTGGTGCCCCCAGTAAATGGAGACGGGTATCAGACGTGTTGCCAATTCGTCACTGCCGACGGGGTCTACCTTAAGTGAGGTGGATCGTGCGTCCCCTCTGGCCGAGCGGCGACCCCAGAAGCCTTCTCGATGATTCAGGCAAAAGTAGGCATTAGGCGCGTTAGGGTCTAACGTGAGTGGCTCTGGCAAGCCGCTCGCCTCACAGCCCAGTTCCAGTAATAACCGGTCGGCCAAGGAGTCGGAATCTAGGATATAGCGAACGTTGACCGGGTTTGCGTGTTGGGCAAGCGCCTGGGCTGCTTGCTCGTGGTTAATGAAGGTTGGCCGTAGCCAGAGTCTAAAGAAACGCAGAAGTTGGTAGTTAATGGCTCGATAAATAGAGCCACGAGGGTGACTAGAGCGTGCCATCTAGCAGGTCGGAAAGACGCTCGGCGGTGTTTCGCCCATTGCCTTCAATTTCAACTTCAAATATGCGGTTAAACTTTCGTTCAGAGGCCGCAGCGACATCCGCACCCGATCGTAAAACAGTCGGTCTGAGAAAGACCAACAAATTTTGTTTTTCGATATTCTTCGTGCGACTTCGAAACAGTGCGCCAAGCCCAGGAATGCTGCCGAGCAAGGGGACTCGTGACTCGGCTTGAGTCTCTTTATCTCGAATCAACCCACCGAGAATAATAACTTCCTCGTTTTCGACCAAAATGGTGGTATCGATGGTCCGGATATTCGTGATTAAGTCGGCCGCAGCCTCGGAGCCGATCACAGTAAGGCTGGAGGCATCGACCTCTGAGACCTCCTGGTGAATCAAAAGCCGGACTAGGCTGTCGCTATTGATGTGCGGCGTTACCTCAAGCGTTAATCCCACATCTTCGCGTTGAATGGTGGTAAATGGATTCGTTGTGCCTTGGCTCCCCGTGACCGTGGAGCCGGTTCTGAAAGGAACGTTTTTGCCCACAACGATTTTGGCCTCTTCGTTGTCCATTGTCGTGATGCTTGGTGTTGATAGCAGATTCACATCACTGTTGGCCGCCAAGGCCTTTACGATAAAAGCAAAGCTGGTCCCGGTTGCGGATACTTTACCGCCTGCGATAAGCGGTGACTCACCTAAGCTGGAAGGTGCAGTAATTGCGCCAGCGGGTGCGGCGAGGCCTTGAAGAATTTGTGCCAAGGTGCCGCTCGGGGCGGTGAGT
>JABGTE010000274.1 GCA_018647445.1 Gammaproteobacteria bacterium | reverse complement strand
TGCATCATTGCGTAAAAGGCAGTACCCAGAGCAATAATATTTGCGAGCAGTAGTAATACGACGATTGTTTTAAGCAGCATCTTGTAGTCCCTGGTCAATATGGTGATACGTCTCTCTGGCGAAAGAGGTCGACTTGATGGCGATTAGAGCACAAATTAATCTTCGGCTCCTGATATTTACGGTAGCGTTTACGGCACTGTTCATCACACTGGGCTTCTGGCAGTTGGACCGGGCAGTGGAGAAAACTGCACAGATTGCGCAGCATGCCCGTCTGTTAAATCAGCCAATCGAAAAACTCGAGGCGGTGCCCGATGAGCAACGATTGGATGGGCGTTTAGTTCAGCTGGTTGGCGCAATCGAGCTGGATAACATTTTCTTGTTGGATAATGTGGTGCTTGATGGCCGTGTTGGCTTTGAGGTGGTACATCCAATGCAGTTGGATAAAGGTGGGCTTGTGTTGGTTAACCGCGGTTTTGTCGCAGCCGGCGCATCACGAGTCGTGTTGCCGAGCGTCCCAGCTTTGGGAAATCGAGGAGTTACCTCAGGCCGGATCTACCGCTCTGATTGGATGAACAGCGACCAAGCATTGGCCTATGATGGTTGGCCGCGAGTGGTTCCTACACAGGACCCGGAGGTCCTGTCGGGGGTGCTTGCGCGCCAACTGTTACCCTTCGTGGTCCGCGTGGAAGCTTCGGACCCGAATGGCTTGCCTAGGAATTGGGTAACGTCTGTAATGCTGCCTGCAAAGCATCAGGGTTACGCTGTGCAGTGGTTTATTATGGCGTTGGTTTTGGTCAGCATGTTTTTATATTTCACGTTTGGTCGTCAAACACAAGGAGCGTCGTCATGACCGATAAGGAACTTACTCAAAGCCGCCGGAAACTTTTGCTTGTCGCAGCCACGGCTTTCGTTCCGATGATGATTGCTTACGGTTTGTTTTTTTTCGCGCCAGACATGATCCCCAAAACGACAACAAATCGTGGGGAGCTGGTCCAACCGAGTATTGATGTGTCTGACCGCCTGGTTACGGAAGGGCGTTGGCAGCTACTAATGCCAATGCATGAGCCTTGTGTGGAAGTCTGTTCAGAAACCCTGCAGAGCGTCTTACATCAGACCCGTCAAATCAATATCGCCCTAGGGAAAAATGCCGACCGTCTTGGTCGCGCTCTAGTGCGGTCAACGTCATTTTCACCGGCGGCCGGTGAGGCGATGAAAGGCGATTATCCAAATTTGAAATTAATTGTAGATGCTGCCCTCTTCGCCGAGCTTACGGCCGTGTCTGCAATAAATCAGGATCCTGCCGACTATCACGTGTTCCTGGTTGACCCGATGGGGCAATTGATCCTGGCCTATCCTGCTGCGAAAGTGGATAAGCCATTGCTGCTTGATTTGAAGCATTTAATGAAAGTCTCGAATATAGGCTGAGGGCGTCTTGTCAATGAATTCAGAGACCGCATCCGTTACAATCCCAAAATCTAAACGTCTGAAACACTGAATATGAGCGATGTTCTTCAAGGCAAGGCCTTCTCCGGATGGCAAGACTACTATGAGATGTGCAAGCCGCGCGTCGTATTGCTAATGCTGTTGTGCACTTTGGTCGGCATGTTCTTAGCAACCAATGATTCAGTCCCTTTTGATTTAATCGCGTACTGTCTGGTGGGCGTTGCATTGGTTGCAGGTTCCGCGGCGGCGTTAAATCACCTTGTAGACGCAACCGTTGATCAAAAAATGGCGCGAACGGAGCAGCGGCCTGTTGCGCAAGGGCGGGTTTCGATGACCCAGGGACTTATGTTTGTTGCGGCAACCGGAGGGCTTGGACTCGTCATCCTGGCATTTTGGGTTAACCCGCTCACGGCCGGACTGAACTTCCTCGCCTGGCTGGGATATGGCGTTATTTATAGCTTGTATTTGAAACGAGCAACGTCTCAAAATATTGTTATTGGTGGCTTGTTTGGTGCGGCGCCGCCGCTATTTGGTTGGACCGCGGTCACCAACAGCGTCGACGGTGGTGGCCTGCTTTTGGTCCTCATTATCTTTGCTTGGACGCCACCGCATTTTTGGGCATTGGCGATCGACCGGTTAAGCGATTATGAAAAGGTTGATATCCCAATGTTGCCAATTACCCACGGGGTTGCGTACACCAAATTACATATCTTGCTGTACACAATTATTCTGCTGGTAGTGTCCGTCCTGCCTTTTGTTATTGGCATGAGCAACTTGCTGTACTTGGCGTCAGCACTCGCTCTCGGGGCTGGGTTTCTATACTGGGCTTTGGCCATGCTGTTTGATCGCAATCCGAATGCGCCCATGGAAACGTTTAAGTATTCAATTGTTTATCTTGCAGTATTATTTTCTGCCCTGTTATTGGACCACTATTTGATGCCCACGTCTTATGTATAGCGCTACACAAAAAAAGGGGATCCGCAAAACCCTTGGGATTCTGCTTGGGATCGTCATGGTGATGCTGAGTCTTATCTTCCTCAATTATGTCACGCGAGACGTTGCACTGAGTGCAGAGCAGGCGGCAAAATTGGGCTACATTCGGTTTGAACAGCCCCGTAACTTAAGGGTACCGCGTCTTGTGACGGAACAGGGTGAGCGAATTTTGCCGACGTATTTCCAAGGCCAATGGGATTTTCTTTACTTTGGCTTCACATCTTGCCCGGATATATGTCCGACAACCCTTGCGGTTTTGAATCAAGCACTGAGCACGCTTGACGTGCCGCCTCGCGTGCATTTGGTGAGTGTTGATCCAGAGCAAGATACGCCGGCGCAGCTGGCCCGTTATCTTTCGGGGTTCAATCCAGACTTTTTAGGCGTCACCGGATCGCACGATCAGATCACCGAATTGGCAACCCAGCTGAATGTCGCGTTTGGCAAGGTGCCGGGCGCTGAGCCCGGTTCCTACACGGTTGACCATACGGGCTCGATTGTCGTTTTGGATGAGACGGGGCGTTATGCCGGATTCATTAAAGCGCCCCATCAACCCGGGCAGTTACAACAAATCATAATGGGTCTGTAGCAATGGGCTCTGCTTGGTGTAAGACCTTAAGGCGCGTCAATTGCTGATAGGGGTCTTTTCGAAATTGCCCGCCCGCCTCCGTTCCAAACCGGGTTAGCGCGAATCGGGCCGCCGCGATTTGCTGTACTTCTTGGAGCAATTGCTGCTCCTCAGGTTCTAAGGGGCGTTGGGCATGATAGCCCTCGAGCATTGCCCTCACATGCGCCGGCATGGCTTGGAACTGCTGATCCATACACCAATCGTTGAGCGCAATAGCAAGGTCCATAATCCAAAGATCATGCCCGATGTGGAAAAAATCTAAGACCCCGACCAATGCGTTATCTTTAAACAAGATATTGTCTTTAAATAGATCGCCGTGAATGAGCCCCTGAGGCAGATTGCTGCTCTCGAGGGTTTGATAGCGATCAATAGTGCTATGCAGCAGTGCAATCTCAGCTTCTGATAAATTCGCGTTGACATCCTGCAAGGCTTGATCCATCCAAGTACTATCGAACGCATTTTTGATTGACACAGGGTAAGCGGTCGCAATGGTGTGCAGCCGGCCCAGCATGCTGCCCAATTGTCGACAATGCTCAGGACTGACCGTTTTGAGGTGAACACCCGGCAGTTTTACCATGAGTAACGTCGGCTTGCCCTGCAGGTCTGGGTGACCGCCATCATCTTGGGATACCCTGGGGTTTGGAATGGGCAGGCCATAATGCGCTAAGTGTTTCATGACGCCTGAGACTTCTGAAACCTTTGCGGCATTGGCACCTTCAACCAGTGTCAGGATCGATAGAAACTGATGGTCATGGCGATGGGTCGCGATTAAATAATTACTGTTTTCGATACCCTCAGTGATGGCTTCAAAGTAATCTAGTTCACCGAGGTCATAACGCTTTAAATGGGTTTTAATTTCTTCAGCAGTGAGAGAAGTAAATACGCCCATGGGTTACCACTCAATTAGAGTCCATTGTGGGTAGAGATGTTTTTGATCGGTCAAGTCGGTGAAATGGGCTTGTCCTGCAGCTGGAACGAGGTAGTAGGGGCGACCTGATTTGGGGATGACCTTAATCATCATTAAGACGCCGTTCTGCCCGAACTCAAAAATACGCTGATCGGAATCATTTTCGACGAGGGTAATGGTCTCATCGGTTGCTTGCAGATCGGCTTCTGAGAGCGCCGATAAGGCGGGACTGGTTATCAGCATCATAAGAATGAGGATTGATAATGAGCGAATATTCAAAGTATGGTTGTCACAGATTTAAGGGGTGATCGATTCATGTCGAGCAAGTTTAACGTAATACTAGTAGACGGTTCATCTTATCTGTTTCGGGCGTTTCACGCCCTCCCACCACTGGTTACGTCGCAGGGGCAGCCCACGGGCGCTATCAAAGGCGTCATTAGCATGATTCGGCGGCTGCAATCTGATTTTCCGATGTCGAATATTGTGGTCGTCTTTGATGCCAAGGGCAAAACCTTTCGTAACGATCTGTATCCTGACTATAAGGCCAACAGACCGCCAATGCCGGATGAGCTTCGGACTCAGATTGAACCGATCCACAGAATCATTGAACAGATGGGGCTGCCACTCATCGTCGAGCCAGGAGTCGAGGCCGATGATGTTATTGGTACCCTTGCTTGGCGCGCTGCAGCCGAAGGCCAGCAGGTTCTGATTTCAACCGGTGACAAAGATATGGCGCAACTCGTCAATCCGAATGTGACCTTGATGAATACGATGACAGATCAGTATCTGGACGAAGCGGGTGTTGTGACCAAATTTGGGGTTCGGCCGGATCAGATCATTGATTACCTTGCCCTCGTTGGTGATACCGTTGACAACATTCCGGGTGTTCACAAGTGCGGGCCGAAGACCGCTGTCAAATGGCTTGCTGCCTACGATAGCCTTGAGGGTGTGATGGCCAACGCAAATGAAATTACCGGGAAGGTCGGCGATTATTTGCGCGAAGCGCTGCCCCACTTACCGCTGTCTTATGATCTCGCAACGATTCGAACTGCGCTTGCGTTACCCCATGCCGGAGACTTAGTGCCAACTGCGCCGGATGTAGAGGGGCTCAGTGCTTCCTATGAAACGTATGAGTTACGTGCTTGGCGTGAGGCTTTGGGCGGTGCTGCCAACGCGGCAGCGGAGGAAGCGCCTGAACCAGTGCCAACAGATTACGATCTGGTATTAACTCAGGACCGGCTCAATATTTGGCTGGATCGGATTGCGGCGGTTGAACAGTTTGCCTTTGATACCGAAACCACTGGGTTGAATTATATGGACGCCGAAATCGTCGGTGTATCAATTTGCACAACGCCCGGCCAGGCCGCTTATATCCCTTTCGGACATGATTACCCTGAGGCGCCAGAGCAATTAAAGCAATCCGATGTGCTCGATCAACTATCCGTGTTTCTCAATGACCCGAAAAAATTAGTGATTGGTCAAAATTTGAAATTTGATTTAAGTATCTTGGCCCGGTGCGGCCGAACGATCAACGCGCCGATCGCCGACACCATGCTTGAGTCCTACGTTTATAACAGCGTTGCCACCCGCCACAATATGGATGATTTGGCTCAAAAATATTTAGGCCGCAAGACGGTCAAGTTTGAAGAGATTGCGGGCAAGGGCGTTAAACAGCGCACTTTTAATCAGATCGAGCTTGAGGCCGCTGGGCATTATGCCGCAGAAGATGCTGACATTACCTTTCAGTTGCATGAGGTGCTCTGGCCGAAAATTTCGGGCGACAATCGATTGTTACCCGTCTACCAAAACCTTGAGGTGCCTTTAATTCGGGTGCTGTCCCAAATTGAACGTAATGGTGTTCTGATTGATTGCGGGATGTTGGAGACGCAGTCTGAAGAAATAACTCGGGAATTGGCTGATTTAACCGTGACGGCATTTGAACTAGCTGGCGAGACATTTAACCTGAGTTCACCGAAGCAGCTTCAAGCAATTTTGTTCGAAAAATTGCAATTGCCAATCCTTAAGAAAACGCCAAAGGGTCAACCTTCAACCAATGAGAGCGTCCTGCAGGAATTGGCTCTGGATTATCCCTTGCCAAAAGTAGTGATTACGCACCGAGGATTAAGCAAGTTAAAGTCTACTTATACAGATCAGTTGCCCAAGCTTGTCAGGCCTCAAAGTGGCCGATTACATACGTCCTATCAGCAAGCCGTCGCAGCAACCGGTCGGCTTTCCAGTACCGATCCGAACTTACAAAATATACCCATTCGTACTGCGGCGGGTCGGCGGGTTCGGAAAGCTTTTATTGCGCCACCTAAGCGTTGCTTGCTGGCGGCGGACTACTCCCAGATTGAGCTCAGGATTATGGCGCACTTGTCCGGCGATGAAGGCCTGACCACAGCATTTCAGCAAGGTTTGGATATTCATCGCGCAACGGCCGCTGAAGTATTCGGTGTCGGGCTTGACGCAGTTACTCAGGATCAGCGGCGCAGTGCGAAAGCGATTAATTTCGGACTGATTTATGGCATGTCGGCCTTTGGGTTGTCTAAGCAATTAGGCATTCCTCGGGTTGATGCGCAGACGTATATGGATTTATATTTTCAGCGCTACCCAGGTGTCCAGCGTTATATGCAAGACATTCGAGCGCAAGCAGCAGACCAAGGTTATGTTGAAACATGGTTCGGCCGGCGCTTGTACCTGCCTGAAATTAAATCGTCTAATTTTCAAATGCGTCAAGCCGCAGAACGCACGGCAATTAATGCGCCGATGCAGGGTACCGCGGCCGATATCATTAAACGCGCCATGATTGATGTTCAGGCTTGGTTGAATGCCTCGAATGCCTCCGCTTTGATCATCATGCAGGTTCACGATGAATTGGTTTTAGAAGTCGACGACGGCGCACTGGATGAAACGCAGGCAGCCGTCATTGAATTAATGTGCGGTGCGGCAGAACTGAGTATTCCCCTCGAGGTTGAGGTTGGGATTGCGAAGGATTGGGAAGGTGCGCATTAGGGTTAGGTGAGACCGTGCCCCTTCTTTGTGTTAACGACGAGGATTGCCGGCACTACCGCTAAAAATCGATCTTAGGCCGCATTCTAATTTGGTGGTCATCGCATTATTCGTCGTCGCAAAACGTCCTCAAATGATGACTCTGTTTTTAAGCCCGAACTTTTGGGGAACTATTGTGAATTTGCTCTGTCATAGTATGGGTAGTTCATAGTTTCGGCAGAAACTTCGGTTTTCCCCATTTTCCGAAGTCTCGAGCCCCACCCGTAATCCCCTTTACGGGTGGGGTTTTTTCTAGAATGCGTAAGCTAGGCTTTAACTACCGCCCTCACCTTCGGTCACGATACTGTTCTGTACAGAAGCCCTTAGCGTTTTGCGAAAAAGCCCTTAGCGTTTTGCGAAAAAGCCCTTAGCGTTTTGTGAAAAAGCCCTTAGCGTTGTATATAAAAAGCCCTTGGCGTTTTGCAAAGAAAAGCCCTTAGCGTTTTGCAAAGAAAAGCCCTTAGCGTTTTGCAAAGAAAAGCCCTT
>JABGTE010000085.1 GCA_018647445.1 Gammaproteobacteria bacterium | reverse complement strand
TGGAACTTATCGAGTCCTGAGAACGCTGGTTTTATCTGGAACTTATCGAGTCCTGAGAACGCCGGTTTTATTTGGAACTTATCGAGTCCTGAGAACGCTGGTTTTATTTGGAACTTATCGAGTCCTGAGAACGCTGGTTTTATCTGGAACTTATCGAGCCCTGAGAACGCCGGTTTTATCTGGAACTTATCGAACCCTGAGAACGCCGGTTTCATCTGGAATCTTTGATTGGAATCATTGCGGGTAGCTTTGTTTTAACTTGTGACTCGATGAAAATGCTGCTTTGATAACTGTTTCGGGGTTTCTGGATCAACCGAGTGGTCTCATTGAGCTTCTTGAGCGCTTTTTCTTCGAGCATCGCGGCTCTGGTGCATCACACCAGTCGACCTGGGTGGGTCACCTGGCGCCTGTTTTTTGGACGTGGTGCGTTGGTTTTGGTGATGCTGACCGCAATTCCGGCTTTGGCCATAGAAGCCTTGGTAAACAAGCGGGCCATCGTTTTTGATCATCTCACCACCGAAAATGGGTTGTCGCAAAATGGTGTTACGGCCTTTGTTCAGGACCGGCAAGGACTCATCTGGATCGGAACGCAAGAAGGGCTCAATCGCTATGATGGCTATGAGTTTACGAATTTTTATCACCTGATTGCGGATCAAAACTCTCTTTCCCATGACCAAGTTTGGTCTTTACTTGCGGACCAAACCGGTCGTATCTGGATCGGTACGGATGCCGGGCTAGACCGCTTTAATCCGGTAACCCAAGGGTTTGAACGCATCCGGCTCAGGCCGTCTGCGGAAGCCAACACAACGATCTCCGTGTATGCGCTCGCAGAGGGACCAGCTGGCGTCATTTGGGTCGGGACCAATGTTGGATTGATAGAGATTCGACCCGACAGCACGATGACCTGGTTTGAGCACGATCTCAATAATCCGAATAGTATTGGGGCAGGCAGCGTTCGAGCGCTATATCGGGACCAGGCTGATCGGTTGTGGGTCGGAACAGACTCGGGCGGCGTGACGTTGATTGATGCTCAAGGTCAGGTCAGAAAGCGTTATGTGTCGGATCCACTAAACCCAAATTCACTGTCGGAAAATGCGGTTCGCGCCATTGCATCGGACACCCTCGGACGGCTCTGGGTCGGCACCTATAGCGAAGGCGTCAGCATCTTTGATGAGCGGGACAATCGATGGTTTCGCTTTCGACACGACCCCAAAGATTCTAGCTCGATCACAGGCAATCGAATCCGGACGATTCTCAAAGATACGGGCGGCGATCTTTGGGTGGGCGCTGACGGCGGCCTGAATTTATGGCGATCTGGCGGAGAGGGCTTCCAACAGTATCGGGCGGACCTATCCAATAGTAAAAGCCTCAGCGACAACACGATTCTGTCCTTATTTCAGGATCATGGTGGGGTCATTTGGGTCGGGACTTTTAATGGCATTAGTAAATGGAATGCGACGGTCGAAAAGTTCCCGGTCTTTAAACTCCAAGCAACGATTGGCGATGAAGTCTCCTCGCCCTCGATTTCTTCTTTTGCCGAAGATAAATCCGGTAACTTGTGGATTGGTACGTTCGAAGGGTTGAGTGTTTGGGCAGCAAACGAAAGTGACCCCGTCTTTTTTAATGCAGATTCAATTGGTCTCAGTGGCAGGCGGGTGATGGCCCTTGCGGTTGTTGGCGAGGAACTCTGGGCGGGTACGATGATAGGTGGGCTCAACGTTATTAAAGATGGACAAGTTGATCGGGTGTATCGCTTTGATCCAGATGATCCAAGATCGCTATCGTCGAGTGCTATCAGTCGGATTTATTTGGATTCGAAGGGACGGCAATGGATTGCAACCTACGGCGGGGGTATTAATTTATTCGAGCCGGGAAAGGGGTTTAAGCGCTTTCCTAGCCTCTCTAATCCCAAGGGTCAGTTTAGCGACCTTCGGACGCTTGATATTATTGAGACGCGATCAGGACTGCTCTGGGTGGCAACCGATGGCGGTGGCATCACGGTTTTGGACTCGGTTACTGGTGATACCTCCGCATTACTTCACGATCCAAGCGATTCCGGGAGCTTATCGAGCAACAATGTTGTTTCGCTCCTAGAAACAGATCAAGGAATTTGGGTTGGAACGCGCGATCGCGGTATAAATTTTTACGATCCAGTTTCCGCAACCTTCTCGCGGTACTCCAAAGCGGATGGTTTGGCGAGTGACGCGGTATTCGGTCTGCTGGAAGATGCTGCTGGGCGAATTTGGGTCAGTGGCGGTAAAGGGCTCACAGTGATCGACCCGATTTCAATGCGGTTCCAATCTTTTGATTCAAGCCATGGTTTGCAGAATACTGATTTCAATAGTGGTGCCTATCTAGGGTTGTCAGAAGGGCTGTTTGTCTTTGGGGGTAACAACGGTTTCAATGTTTTTGACCCAGTAAAAATCCGAACCAAAAACAACTACGTGCCAAAAATAACGCTGACGCAATTCAGTAAATTCAACCAAGTTGAACTGCACAGTAGCGCCTTGAATGAGATGACAGAGTTGGTTCTAAATTACCAAGATTCAGTCATCGGTTTTAAGTTTGTTGCCGTGGACTTTACAGCACCCCTTAAGAATCAGTTCCGGTATCGATTAAAAGGTTTTGATTTGGATTGGGTTGATTTAGTCGGCGAGCATCAAACGACCTATACCAACTTGGATCCTGGGGACTACGAGTTTGAGGTGATTGGTTCGAACAATGATTTGGTCTGGAATGATCAGGGCGCGTCCATTCGGATAACGGTTTTACCACCGCCATGGGCCACCTGGTGGGCTTATTTGGGGTATCTTACGGCCTTAATTGTGACCGTTGTATTGTTGTTAAAAAATAATACGCGCAGGCAACGGTTTGAAGCCGAGAAACGCTATAGCCAACGGCTGCAGCTTTATATCGAGTCACTTGAGCAGGCAACTGAGTGCATCATCATTGCGAACGAAAAACATGAAATTTTGTTCGCGAATCATGCCATTGCCGCTGTTCATGGTTTGCCGCCCACTGCGGCTGTAGGACGGGATGTTGTGACGGCGTTAATCAATGATAGGGCGCAAAGAATGGTTGTTACCCGAGCGCTTGAGCGTACGGGGCGTTTCCAAGGTGAGATTGCGGGTCCAGCGACCGCACCAAAACAAACCACCGAGGTGACGATTACCAGAGTTCAGGATTCAAAATTGAGTGAATCAGCATTGGTTTCAATCTCCCGGGATATCACCCATCGAAAACAAACGGAAGCCGAGCTGGCGGACTACCGAAAAAATCTCGAGTCGCTTGTTGCTGAGCGTTCAGTTGCGCTTCAGCGCGAAATATCTGAACACAAGGAGGCTCGAAGTGAGCTTGCGTCCTCGTTGATGGAAAAAGAACTGCTACTAAAAGAAGTGCATCACCGCGTAAAGAACAACATGCAGGTCATTTCGAGCCTACTCAATATGCAAGCAGATGCTCAGAATGACTCGGTATTGGTGAGCCTGCTTGGCGAGAGCCAACAGCGTATCAAATCGATGTCGCTGATTCATGAAAGCCTTTATCAGTCGGACAATCTGCTGGAAATTAATTTTGAAGATTACATTCGCACGTTAGCGACGGGCCTATGTCGGTTTTATACTATTCCAGGTATTGAGGTTCAATTGGAGATTTTGGTCGATCAAGTTGCTCTCGAGCTGGACACCGCTGTGCCCTGCGGCTTGATTATTAATGAGTTGATTTCCAATGCGCTCAAACATGGCTTTAAGACGGGGCAAGCGGAGACTGCGGTGATCGATGTGCAGTTCGTAAAAGATCGTGACTGGTACCGTTTAAAGATCTCGGATAACGGGTGTGGGTTACCAGAGGGTTTTGATCCAAAGCAGTCGGGTTCGATGGGCATGGAAATTGTTGATATTTTAACCCAGCAGTTAGAAGGCCGGTTGTCGTTCCAATCGATGGATGGCGCGCAGTTCTTAATTGAATTTCCAGCAGTAGAGCGAAAAGTCCATGAGTAGAGTGTTTATTGTTGAAGACGAAGTGCTTGTCGCCCGCGATATTAAAAGCCGACTCGAAAAGCTGGGCTACCAGGTGATTGGCACTGCGGCGAGGGGCGATGATGCCGTGACCCGAGTGCTTAGTGAGCGGCCCGATTTGATTTTGATGGACATAAACCTCAAGGGCGATATGGACGGAATCGAGGCAGCTGACCGGATTCGTGCTGAGGCAGATCTGCCGATTATTTTTTGCACGGCATATTCAAATGATGAGACGCTCGCACGCGCTAAGGTGACCGTGCCCTACGGTTATGTTTTAAAACCGTTTGATAACCGTGAGCTCGAAATAACCATTGAGATTGCACTGCACAAGCATCAGATGGAGGTAGCGCTAAAAGCAGCCGGCATTCGATTAGAAGCCACCTTGCAAAACTTGGACGATGGCGTGCTGACCATCGATGAGACTGGTGTGATACTGCTTGCAAACCCGATGGCAGTTCAGCTTTTAGGACTTTCAAAAGATATGTTGATGTCGCTTAACGCAGAGGCGGTACTGCGGTTTGAGCCGCTCAATGCAACCGACACCACCATTGATATTGCTGCGCTGTTGCAAGGACAAATGGCACTGCCGGTCAGTTTTGATCGGCAGGTTTTGTTACGACAGGATCAGGATCCCTTGCCGGTTGCGGTCGGGCTTAATTGGTTTTCGCCAGGTGGTTCGCCGTTGCTCGTGATTTCGCTGAGAGATTTGACGACGCAGATCGCCCAAGAGGTGCAATTGGTCAAAACGGCCTTTTATGATGACCTGACGTCGCTTCCAAATCGGCAACTATTTTTAGACCGTCTAACCACGCGATTGATTTCAACACGTGCAAATGATGGTCTGGATCCGACGCCGTTTGCGGTGGTGATCATAAGCGTTGAGGGCTTGGATGTGATTAACCAAGCGCTTGGATTTTCAGCAGGCGATCATGCCATTGTTGACGTTGCGCGCCGCATTCAGAAGATCGCAAGACCGGATGATACCTTGTCGCATCTGGGTGGCGGGCGATTTGCTCTGTTACTGAGTGATGGCGGCGATCCGGGTTTGACTCTGGAAGCCGTCGAGAAGGCGCAAATTTCAATCCACGCAAATATTGAATGGACACTGGATGCGACCGTGACGGTCGACTCGTATTGTGGCCTGGTTTTTGGTCCTGGTGAGTATGTGGCAGCAAACGATATGGTTCGCGATGGCGAAACGGCAGTGGGGCGGGCAAAGTCCGAGGGCCTCGCCGCAGTGGTCTTTGATGTTGCGATGTATGAAAAGGCTAAGGCCATGCTGTTGATGCGCTCGAAGCTCAAGGACGCGATCGATCAAAGGGTACTGCTTCCCTATTTCCAGCCGATCGTTGACTTGAAGACGCTCAAAATTATTAGCTTTGAGGCGTTGGTCCGCTGGCCATTGTCGGACGACGTCTTTATCCCACCCGATGATTTTATTCCGTTGGCTGAAAAGAGTGGTTTGGTTTTGCTGCTGGGGGATTTGATGCTCGAGACGGTCTGTCAGCAGCTCAAAGTGTTCAATTCAAAGGCCATCGATGGCTTTTCGATCGCAGTAAATATTTCCTCAGAGCAATTTACCGAGGCCCTTGTTGATCGACTGGATTACCTGATCTCCAAGTATGATTTGTTGCCCCAGCAAATTGGCTTAGAGATTACCGAAAGTGTGGCAATGAAAGCGATTGATAGTAATTTAAAACTCTTGGAAATCTTCCGAGAGAGAGGACACAAAATCAGCGTTGATGATTTCGGTACGGGTTATTCTTCACTGGCTTATTTAAAGCGGTTCCCATTGGACACCATCAAAATTGATCGCGCCTTTATTCAGGAGTTGGCCGTCGACACCGATGACTTTATTATCGCAAAAGCCATCATCGACTTGGGTCACAGCTTGGGTTTGAAAATCGTAGCAGAAGGGGTTGAGACGCAAGCCCAAATGAAATTACTCCAGGAGCTGGGTTGTGATCTCGGGCAAGGCTTTTATTTTCAAAAAGCCAGCACCGGCGAGATGATTAGCTCATGCTATGAGCGCGGTTTGCCGTTGGGGCGGGCGCAAACGCTCTAGAATCATTTGCTAGGCAAGTAACGCGCCGCCATCAATGTCTATTACAGCCCCGGTCATATAATGATTCGCCATCGCAAGGATTAGCGCCTCTGCGACCTCCTCGGGCAGGCCGACTCGCCCAAGCGGCATGCCCTTGCCAATCGCCGCCATCGTTGCGGATTTTTTATCTCCAAAGTGATCAAACATTGGGGTATCAATGATGCCTGGCGCCACTGCATTAACCCGCGTCGGCGCCAGCTCTTTTGCGAGTGCGCGGACGAGGCCTTCTACGGCGCAACCGGTACAAGAAACGGAGATCATGCCGGGATTGCAGCGTCTTGCTGGCGTTCCGGAAACGAGCGTGATTGATGCGTTTTCGGAGAGGAAGGGCACGCCCGAGCGAACAACGTGGGTGTAACCCCAAAACTTGTCGAAGGCAGCTCTAAATTGATCATCGGTCTGATCCATAAAGGGCGCGGTGGTTCGAGTCGCCCCGGTCGCCGCGCCCACTAGATGATCGATGTGACCTACCGACGCGAACAGGGCCTTTAAGCCATCGGGGTCATGGGTGTCGACTTGTGAAAATTGAATCAGTGGATGCAGGGCGGCTGCTTGTGAGATCTTCTCCTGTGTGCGACTCGCTGCCCAAACGTTTGCGCCGGCTGCTTGTGCCATGACGGCTGTGGCGAGACCAATGCCTGAGGTGCCACCAATAATAACGACATTCTTTTCATGCAGAGACATAAGACGGTGCTCTCGGTTGAAGAATTGAAGACGATAACAGCTTAATTGCGGATTTGGCAAAGTGAGTCTCGACGTGGAGATAATGCGAGCGACAATGCAAGACCAAGGCCCGGAAAACAGTGTCGGTAAGAATGCGTTGGTTTGAGCGAGGTTTGGCGGCGCCTGGTGAGTCTGGTCGGGTTCAAATGCCCGGGGCGACGCTTGCGGCGCGTTACCGTTTTCTGAGAGTGTGGCAACAATCTAGGGCGCAATACACTTCCCAGCCCGAATCTAAAACCGTGACTTGATCCAAAAAATTAATTATTCAGCTGAGCTGGAATATTTTAAATAGGGCTAAAGATTTTCTGTGTCTGGATTGATTGGGTGGGTTGGCGCTAACTATAATGTTGAAGCGGGGAGCCTGTGGTGAGAACATCTGCTGTTTTCGTCTTGAACGGTGCACCTTAGGGTTTTCGCATTCGAAAAGTAGGTGTTAGCAAGCAAGCCTAACTTCAGAGTGTTTCATGCATGCAGGGGATAATGGTTGTGGCGAGGCAATTCGTTAAAGGGGCAGTTAAGTTTTTGAGTCGTCTAGGGTTGCTAGTGCTCGTTTGCGCCGGCGGTGCAGCGGCCGCTGATCCGGTTCGAGTCCTAATACAGACGACGCAAGGCGACATCGCCCTTGAGCTAGATGCTAATGCTGCGCCTGCAACGGTTGCAAATTTTATGCAATATGTTGACCAATCAGGCTACGACAATACGATTTTTCATCGCGTGATTGAAGGGTTCATGATTCAGGGTGGTGGTCATTATCGTGATTTGACCGAAAGCCCTTCGGGCCCGAGTCTCCTCAATGAAGCAGACAATGGGTTGCGAAATGAAGCCGGCACGATTGCGATGGCTAGGATGGCCGAAATTGACAGCGCCACCAATCAGTTCTTTATCAATGTTTCGGATAACACGCGGTTAGATCATCAGGGCGATAGCTGCAGCCGCGAGGAAGAGGCGGCCGCGGCGGCACGAGCGGACCGTGGCCTGTTCAAACCAAAACGGTGTAAAAGTTTCGGTTACGCTGTGTTTGGTCGTGTCATTGATGGATTTTCTGTGGTGAAAACGATTGAGCGGGTTGCAACGGGCTCGCAAGCTGATTTTTTTGATGTTCCAAAAGATCCCATCACCATTCTCTCAATTAGGCGATTACCATGATGATAAACGTAAAACGGATTTTGCGGCTGGGCTCTGGCGTGGTTGCTGCGATGCTGCTCGGCTTAATCTGGGGACAAGCTTTAGGGTTAACGCAGCCTGATAATGGCGCTCTAGCGGTTTCCACGGCGCCAAAGCTTGTGGTGGTCATTGCGATTGACCAGTTGCGTCGTGATCGCCTGTTCGAGTCGAGCGAGGCTGGATTGGGACGGCTCAAAGAAGCTGGGCGGGTTTTCACAGAGGGGCAACTGGCCCATGGAATTACGACGACCTGTCCTGGGCATGCTTCGATCTTGACCGGATTAAATCCAGCAGGTCATGGCTTGCCGAGCAACTCGTTTTTAGATCGCGTAACGGGCGAGGCTCGGTATTGTGTCGGCTCGGATGATCCTTCCCACCGAGTGTTGGGCGGCTTGAAGGGGCGCAGTCCGAGCAATCTTCGGGCGGACACCCTAGGTGACTGGCTGAAGGCCAAAAACCCTAATCATCGCGTCTTTGCAGTTTCGGCAAAGGATCGCGCCGCGATTACCCTCGCGGGGGTGCACCCTGATGGGGTGTATTGGTATGACTCGGCACAAGGGCGATTCACGACCAGTGGCTACTACGAGGATCAGTTGCCACAGTACCTGCGGACTTTCAATGGTCAGGACCCCGCCGTTGACGGGTTTATGCAAGGGTTTCCTGAGCGCTGGACACACTCAACAGATGGCGCGCGCGCCGACGATTATGAGGGTGAAGATACTCGGTATGAACGTGTCAGTGGACATCCACTCATGCAAGGCACGTTTGAGGAGATTGCTAAACAGGTTTACGCGTCACCCTTTATCGATGAAGCCACGATGGAACTGGCACAGTTAATGTTGATTGAAGAGGCTATAGGCCAAGGCGCGGCAATGGATTTGTTATCAATCAGTCTGTCTGCCACCGACACAGTAGGGCACTTGTATGGTCCGAGGAGTGCCGAGGCCGCCGATAGCCTTGCTCGATTGGACCAAATGCTCGGAACGTTTTTCAGCGTGCTCGATGAGCGACTAGGCGTTAACAATTATTGGGTCGTATTGACGGCGGATCATGGTGTGGCGGAATTGCCGGAGTGGACTCATGAGATTAATACGCTTAGCTGTCCCTCTGATACCGGCAGACTGACGCCGGAGTCGCTTTATCTTGGTTTGAATTGGCATCTCTACAAGACTTTTACCTGGCCATTTGGGGATCCTAGAAGCTTGCTTTCTCTCGATGGGGGGCATCTTTATGTTCCGGAAGAAGGCTTGTCAGAATTCGGATTAACGCGTGCTGCTGTGGTGACAGAGGTGATTAGCTATCTTGAATCAAAGCCTGAAATCGAAAAAGCGTGGCGTGTCGAAGCTTTGTCGAATGCCTCAGGCGAACTTGCGGAGGCGATGCAGCGCAGCATAGTGCCGGATCGGATGGGGGACGTTCTGGTTCAAATGGTCGAAGGCTGCCTTGTTGACGAGCTGGGCACAACCCATGGCTCTCCGCACAACTATGATCGGGATATTCCAATCGTGTTTTATGGCGCGGGGATAAAGCCTGGGAATGTCCCTGGACCGGCTTATAGCATCGACATCGCGGCAACGCTTGCGCATTATCTGGGCGTTGAGCCCGGTAAGCCACTCGATGGTGTCGTGCTGGATCTGACGCGCATTTCACGAAGCCAACCTGAGGGGGGCGAATAGGGCTGCGGTTATGGTCTAGACAGATCTGCAAGCACGGGGGATGATGGCTTGATCTGTCAAAGATTGGAGCCATAAATGCTTTGGCCCATGAAAATGCTTTGGCTCATTAAATTTGGCCCAATAAAAAGGAGGCAAGCCGATGCATGTCCAATCGCTAACCCCGCATTTGGGGGCCATCGTGCAGGGCGTTGATCTATCCGAACCTATGAGCGATTCAGCCTTCCAGGCGCTCAAAGCGATTTATCTGGAATACTCGGTACTGGTGTTTCCAGACCAGACCTTATCTCAGGCGCAGCATAAAGCCTTTGCCACTTGTTTTGGCGCGCTGCATACCCATCCGATGCACGCCCGACAGCAGAAGGGCGATCCGCACATTTTACGAGTCGCAACCAATGCGCAATCAGCCTATACCGCAGGCGAGGGCTGGCATACGGATGTCACGTGCGATGCGCTTCCACCACAATGCTCGCTTTTGTATGTCACAGAGACCCCCGGGGAAGGTGGTGGAGACACGTTGTTTGCCGATATGTATCTTGCTTTTGAGCTGCTCTCGAATCCCATGAAAGCGTTTTTGTCGGGGCTCACGGCGGTGCACGATGGTGCTTTGCCTTATGTTGGCGCCTATAAATCCGTACCGCCGGAAGGCGGTTACCCGAGGAATGAGCACCCAGTCATTGCCCAGCATCCTGAGACAGGTCGAGCAGTGCTCTACGTGAACAGCGGTTTTACTAGTCGGATTAAAGGCTTAAGCGCTCGGGAGAGCAATGCGTTGTTGGAGTTCCTGTTTCGCCATATCGACAGCACGCCGAAGCTAACCGCGCGAGTTTCTTGGTCGCCGAATACCTTAGTGCTTTGGGATAATCGCTGTACCCAGCATCATTCTGTTTGGGATTATTACCCGGGCAGTCGCTACGGCGAGCGCGTATCGGTGATTGCGAATGAAAGGCCCATCGCTTTTAAGGCCGAATAGCGCGTTAAGGGCAGTGGGTTTTGCTGTAATGGGCCAGTCGGATCGTTGGTTCGTTAAGACGCTGCTGCTGTCGGCTACCTAAGATCGGCTGCGCTTGAACCTCAGCCCGGTGCAATGGTTCAGCGTCAAGGCCTCAGGCTCTCCAGATTAGTTTAGTAAATCTCGGTTGAAGGCTGAGGCCGAAGGGGCTAGGAACTCCCTGAGGGTAAAGCGAAAATTTTGTCGGAGCGCTAAAATCGTGTTTGAGTCAATGTCTCAGAATGTTTTAAGGGTCCGTAAGCCCGTAGACCCTTGCTGCCGTGCCATAAAACAATTGATCTTTGATATCCGGCGCGCAGTCTTTCGCGATTTTCTTCAAACCGTTATACAGCGTGTTGTAGCTGATAGAGCGTTTGTCGACTGGAAAATTACTTTCAAACATACAGCGGTCTGGGCCAAAGCAGTCGATCATATGGTGATAATACCGCGCTTGAGCCGTGACGAACTCGTCACTGCTCGCAGGCCGATCGCGTTCACTCCAACCAAATCCATTGTCCGGCATGGCAAGGCCGCCAAGCTTAGCAACCACATTAGGACACTTTTGGGCTAAAACGGCCATATCCCGTTGCCATTGCGCAAAAATTTCTTCGCGTTGATCTTTGAATGGTCCTACTCCGAGGGGGGTGCCAAAATGATCCAGGACGATCACCGTCTCAGGACATGCTTGAGCAAGGTCTATAAAATCTTGGTTTTGGTGGTGATAGTGCCAGGTATCGAAGGTTAAGTTTTGCTGCCCAAGTTCCCGTACGCCTCGGCGGTAATCTGGATCCTGATAAAGATCTTTAGGCGCTCGGCCCGGAATGGTGAGGGTTTCGGGGTAAAGCGCATGGGCCCCCGCATGCCGGATGCCGCAAAACAAGCCCTGCCCCATTGTACGGTGTTGCGCTAGGAGCCCAAGAAGGGTGGCGACTGGTAACCTCAAATCAACTTTACCGACAATGCCGGCTATGGTGGCTTGCTCAGGGTCATTCCGACTAAGCTCTGCTTGCTTTGCGACAAACGCAGTTTCGCCAAGCGAGCGCGCTTCCTCTGGGCCATTGGTACGGTATTCGGCGCCACATTCTACGAAAACAGTCATCATGACCTTATGTCCGCTGCTGGTGTCGCGCCAAAGGTCAGGGATTAAATAGTCGTTCTGGGGCCGTTGCCATAGGTGATGATGCGGATCAATAATCCTTTGTTCGGGCTCGATGGTGGCTTCGGCGCCTTGATCCAACCAGGCTTGCGTACTGTTTTGATCGACCACAGTCTTTTTTCCTCAGAATAAGGTTGGGTGGGTAGTCCGTTGTGGAGCGTATCGTGACCAAGGCGCCAAAACAAACGCAAAGCGCTCGGTCACGCTGTCCCAAAATGGAGAAACCCAGTTATACTCATGTCTTTTTCCGTGTCTAGCTAAAAGGAGCGTTCGTGAAAGGATCAGTTCATTATGAAGTGCGTGGCGCGTCTGCGCTGTTGAGCATCGATAATCCACCCGTTAATCCCCTGTCATCTGGGGTGCGCCAAGGTTTGTTCGACGGTATGACCCAGGCATTAGACGATGATGACATCAAAACGATTGTTGTGACTGGCTTAAATCGAGCTTTTATCGCTGGCGCTGATATCAGTGAGTTTGGTGCGGCCGCATCAGAAGGAGCTGGGTTGAATCAGGTCCTAGACTTGATGGAGGGCAGTACGAAACCAGTGATTGCAGCGATCAACGGAACCGCTTTTGGTGGTGGTCTAGAAGTGGCTTTGTGTTGTGACTATCGTGTTGCTTTAGCGACCGCGCCATTGGGCTTGCCGGAAGTCAAACTGGGTCTTTTGCCTGGCGCTGGCGGAACTCAGAGACTGCCAAGACTGATTGGTGCTGAGGCGGCAATTCCGATGATTATCTCCGGAAATCCCGTTCTGGCGCCCGCAGCCTTTAAGTTGGGCATTGTTGATCAGGTGGTTGACGGAAATGTTGTTGAAGCCGCGTTAACCTTTGCTGCAGACCTCACAGGCCGAGGCAGCCCGACGCGAAAGATTAGAGATCTATCGGATAAAGTGCTCGCTGATCGTAATCAGGCTGATTTATTCACCAAGGCGGCAGCCAATCTGGACAAGACCCATCGCGGTCAATTTGCGCCGGCTCAGATCCTGAAATGTATTGAAGCGGCAGTCACCTTGGATGACTTTGAGGCCGGCATGGCGGTCGAGCGAGCGTGCTTTGCGGCTTGCTTGGGCGATCCACAACGAGAGGCCTTGATCCATATCTTTTTTGCGGAACGCGCGGCCAATAAAATTCCCGGTTTATCGAAGGATATGCCTCTCATCGATGTACAAAAAGCAGCAGTTATTGGGGCGGGTACTATGGGCGGTGGGATAGCGATGTGTTTTGCCAACGCGGGCATCGCGGTGCAGCTCCATGACAATGATCCTGAAGGCTTAAAGCGGGGCCTAAAAGTGATCGAAGGTAATTATGCGAGAACCGTTGCAAAGGGCCGGTTGTCCCAGGTTGCGATGGATCAGCGTATGGCGCTTATCGAACCTGCAGATAGCCTTGAAGCGTTCGACCAAGCGGATGTTGTGGTCGAAGCTGTTTATGAAAACCTAGACTTAAAGAAAGAAATTTTCGTGAAATTGGATGGCATTATGAAGCCAGGTGCTTTGCTTGCCAGTAATACCTCAGGTCTGGATATTGATGCGATTGCTGCGAGCACAAGCCGTCCTGAATTCGTGTGTGGCATGCATTTTTTCAGTCCGGCGAATGTGATGCGCCTGCTTGAGGTGGTTCGGGGTGCGAAGTCGTCACCTGAAGCGCTTGGGACTGCGATGGCGCTGGGTAAGCGGCTCGGTAAAGTGAGCGTTATGGCCGGCAATTGTCCAGGTTTTATCGGTAATCGCATGATCGGAGGCTACAGTCGTCAGGCGAACTTAATGATTCTCGAAGGCGCAAGCCCTGAACAGGTTGATGCGGTGATCTATAACTTTGGCCTGGCTATGGGGCCGTTCGCGATGGCAGATATGGTTGGCCTTGATCTTGGTTGGCGTGCCAGAAAAATGCGCGGTGGCTCGAATGATATTACCGCTAGGATTCCGGATGCGCTGTGTGAAATGGACCGGTACGGTCAGAAAAACGGTTTAGGGTATTACCGATATGAAAGCGGCGATCGAACGCCGGTGGTCGACCCGATTGCGTTGGAGGTGATCGAGCGCGTTTCTGAGAACTTAGGCTATGAACGTAAGGTTTTTTCTGATGAAGAGATTCTCAAGCGTTGTATTTATCCGTTGGTGAATATTGGCGCCCAATTGTTAGACGAAGGCCATGCGTTGCGGGCTGGCGATATTGATACGGTCTATGTCAACGGTTATGGCTTTCCAAATCATGTTGGTGGCCCGATGTGGTTTGCCGATGCCCAAGGACTCAGTAGCGTCCTGGCAGATATCCAGCGGTTTTATACCGAAACGGGAGATGAAGCTTGGAAGCCTGCGCCATTGCTTGAACGACTCGTGGCGGAAGGGAAAACCTTTGCGTCGTTGGATCAGTAAGACGACATGCCTGATGCGACGCGTCTGCCCCTGATTCCCTTGACCTTGGGCAGATCAGTCAATCGGTTCCGGTACTTGGTTGTGCGACCGCTGTCGCGTTGGCAAAAGCTTGTCTACGGGCTAGCGGCTGCAATTTTGGTACTGCTGGGCCTGGTCGGTTTAGTGCTGCCGGTGCTGCCAGGACTCGTCTTTTTAGCATTGGCCGCCGGACTGCTGGCGCGCGTTTCTCCTCGGTTTGGTCATTGGTGGTATCAAAAGCCGCTGGTGCAACGATTTACGCGAAAGCAGCAACAGCTCAAAGACGTTTTGTCCGGTGTTTGGCGGCGAGCATTAAGGTCTGGTCGGACCATGGTTGCAAGGGTGGCGCAGGCTCTTCTGCGCTCCACCTTCCGGTTTGGGGTGGTCCTTGGCGCGTGGGTTGAAAAACAGGTGCGTCGAGTATGGTGATACCGGTTAGCACTTAAGGAAACACTTTGAACCGATGTTTGTTAGCGTTATAGAGGTACCTTCTCGGTAGGTGATCAGATGGATTTTTCGGTAGAACAAAGCTACTTCGAATTGTGGCAAAAACATTACGACGCGACGTGTCCGCCAAAGGATTGGCTGGCCGCTTCTGGCGCCTTGGCGGGCTCCCTGTCCGAGGTCTTCATGGCCGGATATCAGACAGCGATGCGGTGTCAATTTGGAATTAATGATTCGGCCTGGGCTGCTTTTTGTGTCAGCGAAGGGGCCGACGGTTTACCGCCTGTTGTCCAAGATGATGCAGGGTTGTTAACAGGCGTAAAAACTTGGGTTGCAGCGGCGTCGGTCGTTACGTCATTTTGGGTAAAAGTGGGTCGTGGTAGTGAGTCGTTTTACGTTGTGTTACCGCGAGAGACAAAAGGGCTGAGTTTGACCCTTAATCGTAATAAAGGGTTCCTGCCAGAGTTAAGTGTTGGTCGGTTACATCTGGAAAAAGTCGCGTCGCCCGCTCCTCAAGGGGTATCTAAGCTGGCGCTCAAGCAATTCCCCAAACTCGAGGCCAGTTGCATTTTGATCGCGAGCTTGGGTTACTTCGCAAGCCAAGGCTATACGTGGGCATCGGACGCCCTGGCGCGTCATAGTGCCCCCGTTATCGATGAGCGAAGCGATGCGGCATTGGTTGCGCTTGCCTTGGACGTGCAAACATGGATTAAAACTGCGCCAGAGCTGTCAGCACGGGTTCCCGGTTGGGATCGTGATCGGCGTTTAATCGAGATGTACCTCGGCATGATTTTGAAGTGATCAAACCTTGGTTAGGACTGCCCCGGCAGGCCAAGCTCAAGACGCTTGCCTAGGCGTTTTTGGAAGACCTGCATAACCCGCTGGGCTTGTAGATCCCCAGCGCTTTCGGCGGAGGCTATACCAAAACGCAAGGTTTCGATGGCGCCAGTAAGGTCCTCGCTATCCGTTTGAACTTGGGCTAGCTGTTGGTAGGCCGCGGTATAGGTTGGATCAAGCTCGAGGCAGCGTTTGAGGTGTTGCTTGGCCTGGACAAGATGATTATCCGGCTGTTCTTTTAGATAAGCCGAGGCTAAACCAAACCGCAGGAGGGCTGAATCTTGGCCTTTTTCGAGGAGTGCGGTGAGTGCGATAATGTTGGGCATCAGGATTGTCTTTAAGAACCTTTTAAAAGAATAGTCGAAACACGGGATTGACGCATTAAGGTAAAGGGTCCAAATCAGTCAATGCGTAGAGGAGGCAACAAGATGCTGCATGAAGTGAGTCAAGATCCCCAGGGTTTTCGGCACGAAGTACTTGCGTTGAATAATGTAAATACGCCGCATGTGAATGCTTTGAGTGAAGAAGCCTTGGATGCGTTGATTGAGCAGGCAGCATCGTTTCGGGTAATGACTAACCAAGATAAGACCTTGTCCGGATTCGTCCTACTCCTGAGGGAAGGGCAAGCCTACGAAAGTCTCAACTACCGTTGGTTTTCTGAGACATTTGAAGAATTTCTTTATGTCGACCGCATTATTGTCGCACCGCAATGTCGCGGTGAGGGTGTGGCGCAAGCGCTGTATAACCATGCAGCGGATTTGGCGAGGACCATGGGGATCAAAAACCTGACCTGCGAGGTGAATTTGGCGCCTCCGAATCCCAGGTCTCTTGCTTTTCATCATGGCCAAGGCTTTGAAGAAATGGCACAACAAATGACGGATGGTGGTTTGAAACGCGTCTCGTTGTTACGGAAGGTCGTTCATGCTTGAACGCTACCTAGGACAAATTGCGGTTGTCGTGGCACTATTAATAGGCTTGGCATTTTGGTTGATGCAAAGTCCGGAGCAGGCGGTAATCGAGCTGAACGAAGCAGAGGCGCCACCTCTGGCGTCCGTCCGCACGCGAGTTGATGCGGTTATGACCGGGTGCGTGCGAAAAGGACGAACCACCAGGGTTGAAGGCCTGGTGCGCAATCTTGGGACGCTGGGCGTCACCCGTGTTACGGTTCAGAGCATCTGGAAGCGCGGTGATGGCTCGGTCGTGAACACAGGCTTGATATATGCGGTTGGAGAGGGCCAGATACTGGCACCCGGCGAGGATGCGATGTTCTTCGACACGACGGACTTAAGAGGGGTCGAGCGGTGTAACGTTCGGGCTCTGGATTGGTGGTCCGATGAGTGATCCGGCACCGCCGCCTTCTCTGCGCGCGACACAGCAAATTGCCAGTTCTACCGCTGGGGCAGAGCTGTCCGCCATGACGCCTCGCATCAAGCACATGATGCCAGAAGCTCTGACGGAAGTTGAAATGCAGTCCTATGAAACGCAAGGCTATATCCTGCGTCGCGGGGTATTTTCGAGCGAGGAAATTGAGCAATTGAATGCGGTTATTGATTTATTGGCAGCTGCTGTTGTAGCTCGGAGCCATGAAGGCCACGAATACCATATTGATGGGCGTCGATTTGTCGATCTTAACGACCAAACCTTACAGTTTGAGCCCGCGCCATTTGAACAGGCGTTAAGGGTGCTGGAGCCGGCCCATCCGCTTTCCAGCGCGTTACTAACGTTATTAAAGGATGTGCGGTTAGTGCGGCCGATGCGGCAGTTAACCGGGTGTGAGCATGTGTCGCTTTGGACCGATAAGATTAATTTTAAGCGACCAGGTGGGTCTGAGTTCGGTTGGCATCAAGATGCGCCTTATTGGATGCATGACGCCGCACACCTGACGCAATTGCCGAACGTCATGGTAACGTTGGACGATGTCGGGCCAGGTTCTGGTGGGTTTCGGGTAGTTCAAGGAAGTCATCAAGCCGGTATTCACGCCGCTCGGAATGATGGTAGTCAGCTTGAAGGTTTTTACACCCACAATGATGAGGTCGATTTCTCACAAGTCGTTGAGTTTAACGAGCCCGCCGGTAGCGCTATTTTCTTTGATCCTTTTTTGATTCATGGCTCGGCGCACAATCAATCCGGCAAGCGACGACGCGCGCTCATTGCCACCTATCAGCCGGCTAATCTGCCGACCCTAAAAACCAAGCGGGTTGTGAACCTGGGGTGATTGTTCAAAGTTAGTCCGCTGCGCGCCTCGACCTCAAAATCGAATTGCTGCTGAGTGTCGTAAGCAAAGGGTGTGCGCATATAAAAGTTAAAATTTAAGGATAGTGATGAAAGCTGTAATGGACGTCGACCCCCACCCAGCCAAAGTACTACGTCTCGTGCTTGGAGATCAGCTGGACGCCCATCACAGCTGGTTCCAGCAAGTGGATCCGGGCATCGTCTATGTGATGGCTGAACTGGCCCAAGAGCAACGCTACGTGCGGCATCACATTCAAAAAACGATGGCATTTTTTCTGGCGATGGAACGCTTTGCAGAGCGGGTGCGAGGCATGGGTCACAGCATCCGTCATTTTGATTTAGACCAAGCCGCCCCGTTTGAATCTCTGACGGCATTACTTGCGCATTGTGCTGCGGCTCATCAAGCGACCCGGGTCGAATACCAGCTGCCGGATGAATACCGTCTTCGCCGTCAACTCGCAGATTGGCAGCCCGATGGGGTTGAGGTGGTTGCCGTTGAGTCTGAACACTTTTACATGACCGAACACGACTTAAAACGGCAGTTTAAAGCGGGCTCAGCACATCGTTTAGAGCCGTTTTATCGCAAAATGCGCACATCCTTTGATGTGCTCATGAAGGATGGGGCGCCCGTCGGCGGGCAATGGAATTTTGATAAGCATAATCAAAAAGCCCTACCCAAAACGGTGACGGTCCCAGCGCCATTTCTGTTTCAAAATCCGACCGGGTTGATTCAAGATCGGCTGGATCGACATGGGGTCGAAACCCTTGGGCAGGTTGGCAGTGACCTCATTTGGCCCGTCGATGAAGCGCAGGCCGAAGCGCTTTTGGTCGATTTTTGCCAGCGTTTGTTGCCCAATTTCGGGCGTTATCAGGATGCGATGACCCATCGCGGCTGGTCTTTATTTCACTCTAGGCTGTCGTTTGCCTTAAATACGAAACTGCTGAGCCCCAAGCGAGTCGTTGACGCGGCGGTTGCGGCCTTTGAGCAGCCAGGCTCAGAGGTTGGGTGTGCTGAGGTTGAAGGTTTCGTACGGCAAATATTGGGCTGGCGAGAATTTATTCGAGGACTTTATTGGGCGAACATGCCGGACTATGCAGCCCGTAATGTGCTCGAGGCCAAGATGGATTTGCCGAGCTTTTATTGGACGGGCGATACCCGCATGGCCTGTCTGAAGCAGGCGATCGATCAATCTCTTGAATTTGGTTATGCCCACCATATTCAGCGGTTGATGGTCACCGGAAATTTCGCGCTAATGTTGGGCGTTGATCCTGATCAAGTGGATGCTTGGTACCTAGGTATTTATGTTGATGCGATTGAATGGGTTGAAATGCCGAATACGCGAGGCATGAGTCAGTTTGCGGATGGCGGTTTGGTAGCCTCTAAGCCCTACATTAGCTCTGGGAAATACATTCAGCGCATGAGCGATCATTGTGGTGATTGCGCCTATGACGTAACGGCGCGTACGGGTGCGATGGCGTGCCCCTACAATGTGTTGTACTGGGATTTTCTAGGCCGGCATAGCGATCGGTTTGGGCGGAACCCAAGGATGCGACTGATGATGAATCATTACGAGAAGATACCGATGATCGAGCGTGATGAGATCCATTCGGCCGCACAAGCATTACGTGAGTCGCTTGCTTAAAGTCAGAATTGCGATCGAAAGTCGAGCTGCGGTGAGGGTCAACCCTGACCTGTTAGCAATTGTTCCAGCTGTGATCCAATCGGGCAGGCGATACAGAAAAGGGTGATATGGCACCGAGCTCAAGTGGTTTTGGCGCGCAATTAGGCTTTAAACACTCGCTGTGCACTGAGTTTTAGATTGCCTGACGCGGGTTTTGATACGAGTTCTGTGTTGTACGCCCTAGACCCGAGCCCTCAATCGGCGACACAGACCCTGTTGCGACCGGTGTTCTTTGCTTTATAAGCTGCAGCATCCGCTCTTTGCCTCAGCGAGACAAGCGCCTCACCAACATGACTGAGCGCAATACCGAGGCTTGCGGTTAACTGCCTGTTTTCGCCCAGATCAATACTTGAAATCACCAAGCGGATTCGGTCGGCGAGGGCAAAGACAGCCGGCTCGTCCAGTTGATCCACCACGACTTCAAATTCTTCTCCCCCTGTGCGGCTGATCACATTGACCTCACCTTGAAATCCGTTCACGGCAGAGGCAATTGCTTGTAACGCTTGGTCGCCAAAGGCATGGCCGTGGACATCGTTGACGTGTTTAAAGTGATCGATGTCAATTGCGATCACCGCAACCGATTCTTTTTTGTTGTGGCTGCTTTTAAGCAAGTTAGCCAGCGCTCGCATGTGGAAGCTGCGATTATAAAGGCCCGTCAACGGATCCCTATTCGCAAGGTCGTTCGTGAGCCGTACAAACTGAAATACAACGAGCGCGAGGATAACTTCGCCGGAAAAGGTCAGGCCATCACCGATCCACCACCAAACCGGTGAAGCGTTAAAAAAGATACCAGTGGCAGCATCTAGCAAATTACCGGTTTGTAGTGCAAATAAGCCAAGCAGGACGGCGCGACGTTCGGCGAGGGAGACCTTAATCAGGGTTGCGGCGACGAACATCACGAAAACGGATAAAAATGATGCGGCTTCGAAACCGACTTGATCGAGTTCGAATCGATAGCCGCCCGAACTCGTTAACAAATGTCCAATCAAGAGCCCGGTGAGGACAAGATTTGCCAGTACTAGGAGCATTGCTCGATCACGTCGAGCAAATTTGATCTGCAACTCCTGCTGTGTCTCTAATGCCATGAATTTCTGTCTAGATCTGTTTGTTCCAAGGCCGTGCTTGGGATGCGCGGTAAACGGGTTTTACCTGAGTCGGTGTAGCCTTGATATAATGTTAACAGTACTACTTGTTAATGGCACTCAAACTAGGGTTTTTTCATGATTACGATCCCTTCGTCGCAACGCACAATTTATGAAACCGCAGATTACGTAATTGATGACGACCCACCGATCGTCTTTCAAATTGGAGTGGTTCATCAAGGTTTGGCGCTGCTGTTAGCCAGCTTCAACGCGCAGTCTGCTTGCTTGATCTCGGCCTCAAACCCGCAGGGGCAAGTGCTGACCGAGGATGAGAATTTGGATCGTCGAATGCAATTGTTGTTGAAAATTGAACAAGCAAGATTGAATTATTTTGTTGCGCGTCATGAAAATGCGGATCAGGGCTGGGCTCAGGACTGTTATTTAATCTTCAATTTAAGCGCCCAGGATGCAGGCCGTTGGGCCGGAGAATTTGATCAGTTTGCTTGGGTCGATATCCGACCCAACGGCTGTGCGGGTCTGATTTGGTCTGATTAATTTGGCTCGGTGACTGGGTATCACCAGCTTGCGCGGGACGGCAATTACGACAAAGTCATAAAATTGTACTGTAGCGATCATGCTATCAAAGCATAGCAATCGATCTAATTGCGCGTCGTTCCCGTAGGAAAGTATAATTCAAACGACCGTTTTAATCATTTAAGTAATGCCGCACTAGTCCCGTTAAAAGGCTGGCTGGGAGCCTTGGCACGTTCAGCGAACGTCAGTCGATTTTTAATGATCATTTATCTCAAGCAAACGACAGATTATGAGTCTAAATAGCGCGCAAAAGGTACGTAATAGCCCGTGCAAAACAAGGGATACGCAAGGACGCTTGCTGAACGCAGCCGAGGCCTTGTTCATCGATGC
>JABGTE010000127.1 GCA_018647445.1 Gammaproteobacteria bacterium | reverse complement strand
CCGCACTGCGAATCAACGGTGGTTGAGGCGACTTCTAAGGGCAAGCCTTGTGAGAGCCAAGCAATCCGAGCGATGTTAAAGGACTGCTCGCCCACTTGAGACACGCACCCCCCGACAACCTGATCGATTTCGGCTGGGTTGATGCCCGCCCGATCGAGCGCCGCTTTTTGGACTTTGCCTAACAGATCTGCTGGTTTTAAGCCCGCGAGCCCTTTGCCGCGCTTACCAATCGCACTCCTGCACGCTTCAACGATATATACCTCACCCATGTTCTGTTCCTTAATTGCGTTAAATTCTACTCGATTCCAAATCCGCGTAATGCACTCATCCTTTGCGCGGTGTTCGCGCTCTACTTTAAGTGGCCTTCAGGGCACCTGCAACCCGCGTGCTGTCATTTTGCGGACTGATCAGCTTGTCGCCTAGCCGGGCCTCGCCAATAAAACACCCCGCCTACCGCCGCCGAAACCAGCAACATCAACCACTCCTCGGGCCAAAGCAATGCAGCCGGACTTCCGGGCAAATATAGCAGTAACAAGCAAAACGTTAGGATCAGCGCCAACGAGCCGACGAAATTGCCCAGCGGCACCCGAAACGGCCGGAGCATCGAAGGCTCAGCCCGTCGCAGTTTCAAAAAAGACATCACGACCAGCAAATAGGCCACGACAATAGCAAAGCTACCCGCATCTACTAACCAAACCAAAACCTCACGCCCAAATAACGGCGACAATAAGCTCAGCGCGCCAATGGTCAGGATACTCACATAAGGCGTTTGGTATTTAGGGTGCAATCGTGAAAATACACGAGGAATCATGCCCGATGCGGAAAGGGCATAGAGAATACGGCTGCCGCCAATAATAAACGCGTTCCAACTGGTTAAGATCCCGCCCACGCCAGCCAGCAACATGATTTGCCCCATCAGAGAGCTTCCCCATACCGCAGCCATTGCATCGGCTGTTGGCATCGTCGAGGCACCGAGCCCATCAAAGGTCAGTGCGTTGCCGACCGCCAGAGAGATTGCTATGTACCAAGCGCCAGCGAGTCCGACCGACAGCACTAACAACCGCCCGATTCGATTCGGCGGCAAATTGATCTCTTCGGCACTCTGTGGAATCACGTCGAACCCAACCATCAGAGCGGGCACCATGACCAAAACACTCAATATACCTGGAATGCCGTTTGTCCACTGCGGCACTGCGGGTTCGGGTGACGGGTGCAGGCTCACACCGAAAAAAAACAAGATACCAACGGCAATAAACAGAATCGTGATCACCGTTTGAACAAAGGCGGCAAACCGAATCCCAACATAGTTAATATAGGTCATCAGTGCCGTGGCCAAGGCGCCAATCAACACCATTGAGAGATAAACTGGTGAATCGGCCACTTCCCAGAGCAAACCGACGGCCAGATTTGGAAATAGATACTCGAGCGCCGTCGGCAACGCAGCCGACTCGAAGACGCAGACCGTGACATACGCGACCACTACCGCCCAGCTCGCAACAAATGATGCCGTGTAGCCAAGCGCTCGCTTCGTGTAGTGATGCTCGCCACCCGTTAACGGCATCGCCGCCGCCAGTTCGGCGTAGGTCAAACTGATCAGCAGCACGATTCCTGAGCCAATCACAAACGCAACCAGCGTGCCCAGTGTCCCCGCTCGCACCAACCACTCGCCGGTCAGCAAAACCCAACTCCAACCGATCATGGCGCCACAGGACAACGCCAAGACTTCTCGATTTAGCAATGTTTTAGCAAACCCTGTGCTCATACGCGCCTCCAGCTAATTTTTTTGGGATGGCTGAGCCAGCTCGCTCTTGATCGAATCAAACCATCTTGAAGCTGATCTCGTTAACCGATCTTAACCTGATCGAATTAAACAATCTTGAAACCGGCCGACTTGATCGATCTTACGCACCCGAAGGCGGCCTTGGCGACTCGCCTCAAGGCAGCTTTGCGATCGCCGCATCCACAGAGGCAACCAGGGTTGAGACCATCTCATCAATCTGATCCGTCGTGACAATGAACGCCGGCCCTAGGCAAACCACGTCCCGCACCACACCCGTGCCGCCAGCATAGTAAAACACGCCGCGCTCAAGCCCTTCGTTGACGATCGCGCTCGTCATTCCAAGTGCCGGGTCAAATTGGGTCAAATCAGATCGATCCGCAACCACTTCAATGGCTGCCAACAGGCCGCGTCCTCGAACTTCAGCAACATGAGGATGCTCATCAAAT
>JABGTE010000272.1 GCA_018647445.1 Gammaproteobacteria bacterium | reverse complement strand
CGGCAATGAACCAGCGGCGATGCCAAAGGGCGAATTAACCGCCATGAGCGCCGGGGCATAGAACACAAACGCCCAAAAGGCGGACGGCGCGACTTGGATCAATAAAATGCAAGGAATGGTCAACAAGCCGCCGATCATCCCCGCGGTGATGTTTGCATCCAAATGACCTTGCGCGCGGCGATGTGCGGCGAACCAGGCAACCGCCAAAGGTCCCAGCGGCCCAAAAATCACGAAAATCCAACCGAAGGTTTGTGACGCGCTCGCGGCAGACAAGCCATGAACCCGGACAAAGAAGGTCACCGACCAAAACACAAAAGCGTAGCCGGTAAGGACTAGGCACACGAACCCCAAGTGATGGAAAGTTATGGTGCGCGCATTTTGTCGGTAAAACCGAATCAGTTGCTCGGTATCCGAGCCTTCGCTGGCCGTAGAGGGCGTCAGCCGTCGGATCGGTTCTTTTAGTCCTAAAAAAAATACAGCAAGGATAAGGCCCGGCGCGCCAACATACACAAACGTTTGCTGCCAAGGTTTTAATTCGCCGAAAAAGGGAAGGGTCATTGGCGCGCTGGACTCCACCATGTTCAACACGTAGCCGCCGATAATAAAAGCGAGACCGGTGCCGATGATGGGGCCGGCTTGAAAAATGCTCAAGGCCAAAGGCACCAGTTTTCGCGGAAAATAGTCCCCGATCAGCGAAGTCGTTGCTGGGGTCAGGGTTGCTTCGCCGATGCCCACACCAATACGCGCTAAAAAGATCTGCCAATAGCTTCGGGTCAGACCGCAAGCAATTGTCAGCAGTGACCAAAGAAAGATTCCAATGGCGATGATGTGTTTGCGGCTGCGTTTGTCGGCAAGGGTTGCAATCGGCAAGGCTGCTGCGGCGTAGAACAGCGCAAACACGCCGTACAGCCAGCCGATTTCAGTATCGCCTACGCCTAAATCTTGCTGCATTGGGCCAACCACGATCGCGACCACTTGCCGATCGATGAAGGCAATCAACGAGGCGATAATCAGCACGAACACCACAAACCAGGCGTAACGTCGGGGCGGGTAGGGCTGTGGGTTGTTCATGGCGTGTCGATTTTTGAAGTTCAGCTTACAGCATCTCAGTCAAAGGGTTCGTTTGGCAAGTCCTGGTCTGAAAAGGTTGGCTAAAGGCCGTCAAAGGCTCAACCCGCTTTCCTAAAACGATTTGGCAATAAAACAATTTTTTAACAATAGAAGGTTTCAGTCGCCGCGTTTGGGGCGGATTTTGGCGCGCGCCCAACCTAAGAAGGTATTGGGCCCTAAAACATATTGGTCGATTTTGGCATTTTGCTCAGCCAAGGCTTTGGGGTTTTTGAAAATCTGTTCACGCCGCACCAAGTCTTGTTCTGGGTCGAGCGCTCGGATCACCTGGGCAGGATTGCCGGCGGCGATGACGTTCGCAGGAATATCGGTCGCCACGACTGAGCCCGCGCCAATAATGCTGTTCTCGCCGATGGTCACGCCCTTGCAGACCGTTGCGCCATCTCCAAGCCAAACATTGTTGTGCAGCGTCACGGCCTTGGTGGTGCCGATCGGTTTCGTTCGATCGTACAGGTCATGCCAATCTGCGTCGGTTACATAACTGCCCGCGGCCAGCATGCAGTTGTCGCCGATGGTAATGCGACTAGCGGCATCAATTCGAACGCCAGGGCAGATCAGGACATGATTGCCGATGTCGATTTGACCCTGCTGCTGCCCCAAGTGCCAGGTGGACAGCGAAACCCGGCGGTCCTTTGCCGTCACCATGTGAAGAAAGGCGCCAACCCGAATCTCGGCCCCGAACACATCGATGTTCCAAGGTTTCATGAGCAGCGCGCCGGAACCGAGGCCAGCAAAGTGGGGCGCAATAAAATGCCTGCCGTACCACTGCTCGAAGGCTTGAAAACTATTTTTTAACCAAAGGGGCCGATGGTCATGAATCATAAGGTTTTGGGCCAATGGGGTTATCGGCTTTTATTGTAAGAGATCCCGGAAACGGTGTCCTGCCTGATCTAGAAAAACGGTAGACTATCGGTTTCGGGCAAAACAGATGCGGCTCCGCGTCATCGTTATGCAGTAGGCAATGAGATACACAGAGGAGGTCACCATGGAGGCAGTGGAGGCACTATTAAGTCGGGTTTCGTCGCCGAGGCTCACGGGCTCGGTGCCTGCGTCGTTGCTTGCAGATATGGTGCAGGCTGCTCAGCGCGCGCCGGATCATGCGCAGCTGGCGCCGTATCGCTTTTTAGCGATAACGGCAGAAGGACGCTCAGCGTTCGGTGAGCTGATGGTTGCAGCAAGGTTAGCGGCCGCGCCGGATACCGATTCGGCAACACTTGATAAGTTGCGGCTCAAGCCCCTGCGGGCGCCCATGATTATTGTTGGCATTGCCTCGCCAACAGCGCATCCCAAGGTGCCTGAAATCGAGCAACTATTGACGGCTGGGATTGCGCTGCAAAATATGTCGTCGATGGCGTGGGCTAAGGGCTTTGGGGCCATCTGGCGTACCGGTGATTTGGCATACAATCAGCATTTACAGGCAGGTCTTGGTCTTGCAGATCATGAACAGATCACGGGATTTTTGTACCTGGGTGAAATTGAGGGTCGACTCAAAACGCCTTCACAATCGAGTCCAGTTGAATTACTTGCGCACTGGCCGTAACGTCGAGCAGTCACCAAAACGCTAAAAGCCCCATGCTAGATCGCGGTTAGGTAGTCCACGACGTGCACTCGCGCGGCCTCGGCGCGCAAGCCTAGTAGCTGGCCTTGAAATCGAATCACCGCACGTCCAGATTTAGGTGCTCCAGGCAGCGAAATCCAGTATACTGCGTCGGCCACCTTGGTCCTCTCGCAATAAATAGAGGTGAACTCCGCCAGGCCCGGAAGGGAGCAACGGTAACTTCGATTTTATGTGCCGGGATGCGGCTAAGGTGGTCTTCTTTTTCCTTTTGCGGCCGCCGGGATCATCTCGTGCTCTTTTACGGCAAGATCTTCACGTTGATAACCTGCCTTGGTTGACGCCAATAAGGCGCTCATGATCCCTGATGTAGCGTAAAAAAACGATGGTGCGTGCAAGCAACGGCCTTAGGATCTGGATGGCGCGTGCTGCTGTTCGGTTGTATGGGCCATGAATAAGCGCTTGGCCGACACTAACGACTCTGCTGCGGGCTCGCCGCACACGTCATCGTTGCGCGCTAGCTGCCGGCCAAGCACATCATCTGAATGGCAATCGGTCCGAATCCTGGATAACTAATCTTGTCGCCCGCATTGCGAAAGTCTTTTTGCATTGGGTTATGAGCCGCTTGTCCGCTTTGCATCCAGCCCCCGGCGGAGGCGCTGTTCTGCCAACGGGTGTGATCGATCGTCTGGATTGCCCGGCGATCATCTTGTCTCGGACAACCGTTTATCCTTAAACGACGTACAGGTAGATTGGTACAAAAAGAAAACGTGCGATGGCAATGGCCGCCGGTAAGCAAAAATATATCCAAACCACAGTCCAATCGAGGTAAACCTTGAATGAAAATCAATTTGAAAGCGATTGCGTTGCTGATGACCCTGTTTAGCGGCGATAGCCTAGCGGAGCCTTTGCGGATTTTGGGGCTGAACAACGCGGCACCAGGGCTGCGGTGGCAGGTAGTAAATGATACGGTGATGGGGGGGCGCTCCTCGAGCCAAATAAAACGCGTGGGCCAGGGGCTGCAGTTCAGCGGCCGATTGAATACTAATGGGGGTGGCTTCGCATCATTGCGCAGCGATCGTATGGGCCTCGACCTTGCCTCTGCGACACTTGTCCGATTGACCGTGAAGGGTGATGGTCGGACCTATAGTGTTCGGCTGTATGCGGCTGGGCGGCGGGTCTCATATCAGCATGCATTCAGTACTGCAGCGGATGAGTGGCAGACCGTTGAACTCAAAATCCCAGAATTTTACGCGTCCTGGCGTGGGCGGCGGATGGATCAGGGTCCTTTGGCCGCAGCGGATATCGCAGGGTTGGGCTTGATCTTGGCAGACGGTAAGGATGGCGCTTTTGAGATTCAGGTCGGCTCAATCGAATTCGATGTGCAGGCTGAGCCGGACTCGCCTGATCTTTCTCAAACGTGATCAACCTAATGCTGGCTCGGCCGCGCCTAGCCATAGTCTTACTCGCGATGAGTTCGATCTGCGTCGCGGATCCGCCGGCGAAGGCGCAAGTGCCATATCGGATTGTTGCGCCGGACAGAGATGGCATTGGAAAAGTCTACATGGGGCGACAAATCTCGCACGTGATGGGGCATCAGGGGGCGTCATGGCTAGAACGCGGTAGCCGGCGCACTGAAGAGCGTACAGACCTGCTGATTGCCAATTTGCCGCTTGAGCCTGACTTCGTCGTGGCGGATATTGGCGCCGGCACCGGTTATTTTAGTCTTCCGATTGCGGCTCGGGTGCCACAGGGGCGCGTTTTAGCAGTCGACATCCAGCCGGAAATGCTGGAGATAATTTCGAGTCGCATCGTTCAATCCGGCATTGCTAATGTCGAACCGGTTTTGGGTGGCATCGATAGCCCGAATCTCGCTGCGAGCAGTATTGATCTTGCTTTTATCGTCGACGCCTACCATGAGTTCTCGCACCCTTTTGAGATGGGCCAGGGTTTGTTCGAGGCCTTGAAACCAGGTGGGCAGTTGGTGCTGATTGAATACCGGGGCGAGGATGCGTCAGTCCCCATCAAGCGCTTGCACAAAATGACAGCGCAGCAAGCCGGTAAAGAGATCCGTGCGCTGGGCTTTAGGGGCCCCGACGTGCTGGATGTGTTGCCCCAGCAGCACATCTTAATTTTTACCAAACCGAGCGGGTAAAACGCCGGTAACCTGGAGAGCACTCTGTAAGAAAGTAGCGGTCGCCGCGTTTTCTGCCGTGACGCACGAAACGAATAACCGATTGAATATCCCATCGCAAGGTTGTGCCCTCTGCATTATTTAGACCATCGATTGGTGTCGCTAAAAGCGCCGTCCGCGGGCTGCTCGTTGGGGGTTATTTTTAAAACAAAGCGCGGTATGCTGATCGTCAAACAAATGTTGAACAAGCCATTGGAGCCACTATGTCAGACCACTTGATCGAAACCCTTGACGCTGGGGTTTGTACCCTCACCATGAATAGGCCCCAGGCTCGAAACGCGATGAGCGGGAGCATGATGGCTGCCCTGAATGAAGCTATCCCGAGAGTTGCGGCCGATCCAGCGGTACGGTGCGTCGTGCTCACCGGGGCAGGCGGTGCTTTTTGTTCGGGCGGCGATGTTAAAGGGTTTGCCTCGGATAATGCAGGCGGTAGCGGTACGATCCCGTCCCTTGAAGAGCGCGTGCACAATTTAAGACAAGGCATGGAGCTGTCACGTTGGCTGCACGAGATGCCAAAGCCGACGCTTGCGATTATTCCTGGCGCCGCGGCGGGTGCTGGCTTGTCGATGGCCTTAGCCTGTGATCTGCGCTTTTCCCTCGACACTGCTAAAATCACGACAGCATTTTCAAAAATTGGTGCCTCGGGTGACTACGGCGGTTCATATTTTTTACCCTATCTCGTGGGCGCGGCAAAGGCGCGTGAGCTTTATTTTACAGCGGATGTGATCAGTGGGGCGGAAGCCTTCGCGATGGGTCTGGTAAGTAAAGTGGCCTCCGCCGATGTGTTTGACGCGGAATCCAAAGCCTATGCCCAGATGTTGGCGAACCTACCGACGGTTGCTGTGGGTTATATGAAAAAGAATTTGAACACCGCTCAAAACGGTACGCTCGCAGACGTGTTTGATCGTGAAGCAATGCACATGATGCGGTGTTTTATGACCGAAGATCACAAAGCGGCTGCCAAGGCCTTTGTCGAGAAGAAGCCGCCGGTTTTTTATGGCAGGTAAATCCGCCGGGCTCCTGCGGCGGATAAATCCGCCGGGCTTTTGTGGGGGATCAATCCGCGAGGCTTTTGCCGGGGGATCAAGCCTCTCGCGCCTCGAAAACGTGGCAGAAGATGCCGTCAGGGTAAAAATTTTCTGTTTCTGTTTCTGTTTCTGTTTCTGTTTTTGTTCATGGTGATGGAGATTCGGTCACCCAACTGGAGAGGGCCGTGACATGAGTATTATTGAAAATGCAGACATAGAAGGCTGGATTGCTAAAGAAACACCGGAAGCAGTCCTCGAACCGAATCTGCCGATCATTGATCCGCATCATCATCTTTGGGATCTGCGCCGTAATAATGGCATGGGTTTCCGACAAGCTGTTTACTTATGCGAGGAGATCAGCCGAGATATCTCAGACAGCGGACACAACATTGTGCAGACGGTTTTCGCGCAATGTGGCGCTTTTTATCGAGCTGACGGGCCCAAAGAAATGCGCTGCATCGGTGAGACTGAGTTTGTAAACGGTATCGCCGCCATGAGTCGTTCAGGACTCTACGGCCCCACCAGACTCTGTACCGGTATCTTCTCAACGGCCGACCTTAGGTTGGGCGCCCGGGCAGAGGCGGTGCTGACGTCGCATCTCGCGGCAAGTTCAAACTTCCGGGGTATTCGCAGCGCTTTCCCATCGGACCTTAACGAAACCTTTCTAGCGGGTTTTGCGCTACTTGAAAAGTATGATTTGAGTTATGACAACTGGTCGCCGGATTTCACCCGCTTGCCGCGCTTGGCTGATCTCGCAAATCGGTGTCCCGGTGTCACGATTATCGTTAATCATTTGGGCGGCCGAATAGACCCAGATGCCGACGCGGATGAAATCATTGCTTGGCGAAAGGCGATCGACGCGGTCGCGGCCTGCCCCAATGCTGTCATGAAACTAGGGGGTGCTCAAATGCGGGTGGACGATTGGGAGCCGCCCTATCACATGCATCAGACCGATAGCCCTTGGGGCTCCGACAGATTCCTTGAGACGTTATTGCCACGCTATCAGTATGCGTTGGAAGCTTTCGGTCCAGAGCGTTGTATGTTTGAAAGCAACTTCCCCGTGGATAAAGACTGTATTTCTTATCGTACTTTGTGGAATTTTTTTAAAAAGATGGCAAGCCAGCTCGGTCTGTCCGAGTCAGAAAAAACGGCGGTCTTCAGTGGTACAGCCGCAACAGCCTATCGTTTGCAGGCGCCTTAAGAGCGCTCGGGGAACAAGTTTTCAGTTATTGCAATGCCTAGGAGGGCCGAGACCGTAAGCTCGCGTCCTGCGGTTACCGGCTCTGACTTTGATAAGACAAAGCGGTGCGTGTTGCAGGCCGCGCGGGCGCAAGTGGGGAAGTCGCGGGGCATTGCGCCCCGCGATGATTTCATTAGTGTACGGGTTGCGCGCCGATAGCGCGTACTATTAGCCTGCTGCGTTGGGCTTAGGCTGCCTTGCCGATGATGAGATCGGCAAGCAAGGCCCGCTGGTATTTCGCATCCCCATACAGCACCTGGTTGTGCATTTGCCGCTTGAAGAACAAGTGCACATAGCATTCCCAAGTAAAGCCAATGCCCCCATGAAACTGAACGGCTCGACTGCTGCTGAAGACGGCCATGTCGCTGGCTTCAGATTTTGCCATGCGCGCCAAGCGAAGGGCTTCAGCGGGTTCATGGTCTATGGCGCAGGCGGCGTGGTAGGTAAGCGATTTGGCATTGTCGATCTGCAGCATGACATTGACGAGCGGATGCTTCACTGCTTGGAAGAAGCCCAAAGGACGATCGAATTGAACGCGGGTTTTGGCGTATTCAACGGTCGTTTGCAACAGCCATTCGCCGGCGCCAACCATGTCGGCAGCAACGAGGCTTAATAGACCCGGTAAGGCGGCATCAATGGCGGCACTGCCCGTACCGGGCGCTGCCAGCTCAATTGCATCGACCTGTTTGAACGTCAGCCGCGCTTGATCTCGCGTAAGATCAATAACGCTGTCTGGGGTGAGGGTAAGCCCATCGGCCGCAGCTGACACGAGGTACAAACCAACGCCTGCATCACTCCGCGCGCTCACGATAAATTGTGCGCACTTGCGAGCATCTTGCACGAACGCTGCAAGACCGTCCAAACGCCCGTCGGCATTAACCCGAACGTCGGTCGCCGCGCTGTCCCATTCGCCCTCGGCATTGGTGAGCGCAAGGGCGGTAGCTTTGCCCCCAGCAATCTCGGTGAGGGCGGCGGTGGCCGCCGCTGAGTCGCACGCGTTCAGAACAAAGGTTGCACTCAAGGTTGCAATGAGCGGCGACGGAAAAGCAGTCCGGCCCACTTCTTCCGCTAGCGCAATGGCCGCAACCGCTGGCATGCCAATGCCCCCAGCTCCTTCGGGCACGCACACGGCGGTCCACCCCAGATCGACAATTTGCTGCCAGAGCCCTTGGTCCCAGACGCAGTCGTTAGGGCGGTCGAGATTGAAATCACTCGCAACCATGCGGTGCAGCGTGTCGCTGCTGCAATGATCGCTCAGGAATTTTCGCGCCGAGTCTCGGAGCATGACTTCGTCTTCGCCAAAGCCAAAATTTTTCGGTTGTTCAGCCATCGTGATCTCCTACTTCGACTTGGGAAGGCCGAGCACACGCTCGCCTAAAATGTTGCGTTGCACTTCATTCGCGCCGGCTGCAATGGTGACGCCGAAACTGTTCATGTACGCCAAGGGCCACTGGCCCCCAGCAGGAGCGTTCGGGTCGTTTCGATTCAGGGTGCTTGCTGCGCCTTCCACCCGGTAGGCGACCTCCGCTAAGTCCTGATTGAATTCGGTGCTAACCAACTTGCTTTGCAGTGGAATCCGCATCGGATGATCGGTTAACTCAGCGACCGCGCTGCGCCGATTGTTTTGCTGAATAGATTCCCGCCGGATCATGAGTTTGATGATCTCATCGCGCAGCACTGGATCATCTGCGGCGGTTTTACCCAGGCGCTGATGCGAACGCGCAAGATCAATTAAGGATCCGACCGAACTTACAGAGACGCCAGTCTCACCCTCGGTTGCCATACCGCCGGAGGCGGGCGTGACCAAGGGTCCTGCACCGCGCTCGTGGGCCAAGGTGGTCATGGCGACCTTCCAGCCTGCCCCGACAGCATCAAGCCGATACCGGTCGGGAATTACCAAGTTTTCGAATAGCACTTCATTGAAACCGGTTTGCCCCGTCATCTTAATGAGCGGTTGAACCTTCACGCCCTTGCCGAGAGCTGATTTGATTGGCACGACAAAATAAGACAGGCCGTTATATTTATCGCTCTTGTCGGTGCGGCATAGCAAAATCATCCAGTCGGCAAAGTGTGCGAGCGAGGTCCACACCTTGTGGCCATTGATAACCCAATTGTCGCCATCTTTCTCTGCAAAGGTTTGTTGGTTTGCCAGATCGGAGCCCGCGCCGGGTTCGGAAAATCCTTGGCACCAGATGTGCTCGCCAGAGAGGAGCTTGGGCAGTAGTTCTGCCTTGACGTCGTCCTGAGCGTGAAAAAAGATGGTGGGCGCGGCCATACCCATACCAATAATATTGGGCAAGTAGGGCGTCTTGGCGCGCTGCATTTCTTGATTGGCGATACCTTGGTGACCTTCCTTGCCGCCGCCGCCGACTTCAACGGGATAATCGCAGCCGATCATCCCCGCATCATAGGCTGCCTTTTGCCATTGCTGCAGCCATTGCATGGCATCGGGGTCGCTGAGCTCGAGCGCGCCCTGAGGGATCGTAACCGGTGGTTTGCCGGGGTGATTGTTCGAGAGCCATGCTTGGCATTGGCTTCGAAATTGCGCTTGTTCAGGGCTGTCTTTACGTTCAGATTCAGACATATTGGCTTCCTTTGATCTAATGATTCATACCTTAACCGGACTTTATTGTAACGAACTCGGTCGCGTAGGGCACGGGCTGTATGCCGTAAGGCGCTGAGCCGGTTGGTGGAAATACGCTCCTGAGAAGGCTTGGGATTACTTTCGACGGTCATGGGGTTTCGGCACCGACGTTGATTCTGATAGGTTTAGTTGTTCGGCCGCTTTTTTGAGGGCCGTTAGGCGCGACCATTACGCGGGCAAAACGCTGGATAACCCGATTTAGGAGCTTTATATGGTAAGTATTATAGGCAATATCAAACCGGAAGATGATTACACCCATGAGCTTGGCCCCGAGCCGAACTTTAATGAATCGGTGTATTTTAATTTTTTTGATCCGGTTCAGAATCGTGGCGGCTTTGTTCGGATTGGCAACCGAGCAAATGAAGGTTACGCGGAAATGACCGTCATCGTTTGGAACCCGGATGGATCGGCCTACTTCAACTATAAAAAACCTGAGATCACGCACAATGATGCCTGGAATGCTGGCGGACTGAGCATTGAGATCAAAACCCCAGCCGAAAAAGTGCGGACGCGGTACGAAGGATCAGCTTTGTTTATGACCGACCCGATGCAAATGCAGGATCCGGGACAGGCATTCAAAAACAATCCCCGTGAGACCTTGGTTATTGACCTGGAGCATCAAGCGGTTGGGCCTTTGTATGGGCATGTGGGCGAGCCGGGTGACGGCAACGAATTCGCCCGCTCTCACACTGAACAGCACATGAAGGTTCAAGGGCATTTGACTCTTGGTTCAGGTAATCCGATTGCTTTTTCTGGCTGGGGGCTGCGGGATCATTCTTGGGGCCCACGGTTTTGGCAGGCAACGCCGTCTTATCGTTGGCTAACCGGCAATTTTGGCGATGATCTGGGAATGATCGTTACCACGAATGGCGACGGTGTTGGCCGCGGCTTGTTTCAACAAGGGGACACCTTGGTCCGGATCGAGTCCGCGCAAATCACGACGGACTATCGACCTGGCACCCTGTTTCATGAGCGTCTGCTGGTGGACTGCACGCTAGAAGATGGGCGTCAACGCCAAATCACCGGTCAGGTAATGGGCTACATCCCACTACGTAATCGTCGCGGCGGCCAGAACACCCATGTTGGGGAAGGCATGACGCGCTACACGTTGGATGATGGTCGCGTAGGTTACGGGCTGAGTGAATATCTAACGCAACCGCCAGAAGAGACTTAGCAAGGGTCTTTTTCGAGGGGCTGCGGTGGGACAGGTCGTTACGTTATGCGGCGCATCGAGGAAGTGTTGGCTGAACCAAGTCGGCAAACAATGATATGGTTTAGACGTGCAAGTGCCAGCGCACGCCACCAACGGTCACGCTCGAGTCGGTGACCAAACAGCCTCGACTGGCAGCGTCGCGCTGAATCCCAGCTTTATCCGCAACGCGAAGGTGAATGCCTGAAAGGCCAGGCCCGCGGTCGTCGTTTAATTCAATGAAGCTCAACTGGGCGTTGTTGAGTGCAACCTGCCATGCGTCATTTGCGTAAGCTGCCGGTACACCGATGATCCCCGCCCATTTCTCGGCCAAGGCTTCTGGGTCCGCACACTGCAATTCAATGCCGGTAAAATCGACGGTGCGATGCTGATCGACTTTTGCCTCCCAACCCATGCCGCCGACGGGCATCCAATGACCGCTAAAATCGTTCTGCGCATCGGTTTCAATTTCGAGAAAAGCCGCTTGCAGATCGCCAGGATGAAATTGGATTAGATGCCAGTCATCGCGCTCGGTTTCATGGGCGATTCGAACCCCATCATCGAGCGCGCGCTGCCTTGCAGTTTGCTGGGCGGCTTTGCTGCTGGCTTGGGTAATAACCATATAGCCGCCATCGCCACCACGACGGTCAAGATATCGCCCGGCGGCGGTGCCAGGCTTAATCGGCGCCACAACTTCTAAAAAATTTCGACCGATTGGCATTAAGGTATTTTCTAAACCAAAAACCCCAACGCCCGGGTCAACGTAACAAGGCTTGACGCCAAAGATTTGGGTAAGATCAGAAATAGTGGGCGCGAGCTGCTCCGCAACCAAACAAATTTGTCGAAGTTGTAGCGTCATGGCAGGATCTCCATCGGGGTAATGTAAGGAGTCTAGCCAACTCCTCGTCGTTTTGCATGAAGGCTGTTTTGAGCGAATATTATTGGTCCCGCGTTTTGAAAAGGCGCTATGAATAAAACGCTATGAATAAAACGCTATGAATAAGACGCCATGAATAAAACGTAGGGAAGCAAGGGCTGCGAACAAAGGTCGTTAAATAGAGGGCTTTAAATGGAGGGCTTTAGATAGAGCGCCATTATTGAAGCGCTTTTACTGAAAGACTTTTAATAAAAAGCTTTTAATAAAGAGCTTTTAATGAAGTGTTTTAAATAAGGAACGCTTAATAGGAAGCTTTTAAAAAATGGCTTTGAATCAACGGCGAGGGCTAACGAATTTTGCGAACGGCGCCCGAGCTCTGGGTGATGGGCGTTCCAAACGCGACCGGTTGCGACGTTTGAAAAAGAGCCTAGTAGAATCCAAGCACCGGACTCGATGCGCTCGCTAACAGCGCTTTAAACCCAAAGAGTAAAGAAGGTTGTTTAAATCATTCACATTGTCAATGTTCAAGTCTTTACAAGCCTTGAATCATTCACGAAAGAAGGGTCTGCAGATAGGGCTCAAAGGCGTAACCGCCGGTTGCCGCATTGATTTGGATATGCTGTTGTTGTCGGTGCTTTTGGTGAGCACTTCGTGCTTGGCACTTGCGTCAAGCGCTACGTGCACCAATTGTCATCAAGCTCAGGTTGCGGCCTGGTCTGATTCTGATCATGCCTGGGCGATGCGCCTACCAGAGACCGTAAATGTAAAAGCGCCGTTTCAAGGGGAGGCGCTTACCTTTGATGGCCTGGAAGGTGTCTTTGATCAAAGTGATCGGGCGTCTGCCGACGACGCGGTCACGCAGCGGGCGGTCCTAGGATCAGACAATGGTGTTGGGCCAATCCAGTTTCTCATGCACCTGCGAGACACCAAAGCAGGGCAGATGGACTTTCAACGCTTTACAGTGCGCTACACCTTTGGCCATGAACCCCTGCAGCAATATTTAATTGCGCTGGGAAAGGATCGTTTGCAGGTCGCGCCGTTTGCGTATGACACACGGCCCGCAGCACAAGGGGGGCAGCGCTGGATTCATCTAGAATCATTCACAGGATCCGACCGGTTTGCAAGATTCGATTGGCGGCAGCCGCTGCAAAACTGGAACGGCATGTGTGCG
>JABGTE010000117.1 GCA_018647445.1 Gammaproteobacteria bacterium | reverse complement strand
AGGGGCCCCAACTCGATGCGGTCGTTTATCGGCAAAATGGCTTTTTACAGTGCGGGTTGGTTGCAATCAAAACAGCCGCACTTGCCTCAATCGATTCTGAACTGGAACATGGCCAACGCTCGATAAAAAGATGGCTAGAATCGTTATCGCTTTTAGTGCTCGACAGTGATGACGCATACGCGTTCACGAACTTTAATACTCCAAACAGCTTCACAACCCCGTTGTAACCTAAAGCGAGATGGCCCACTGCAAACGACGAACCAATTGTAAAGTGTGGGGCAAGCGGTCCCCTTCCTGCACCTCGGCAAACTATCACCGCAACACCGATTTAAACGCGGCCGCGCGCTAACTTTTTTCAGGCAATAAAAAAGCCCTATAAAAGGGCTTTTTTATTGTCCAGCGCATTGAAAAGCGCTGATGGTTTTGACACTTACTTCTTTTTCTTAGCAGCCGCCTTCTTAGGAGCGGCTTTCTTAGCAGCAGCCTTCTTAGGAGCCGCCTTCTTAGGAGCCGCCTTCTTAGGCGCGGCTTTCTTAGCAGCCGCTTTCTTAGGAGCCGCTTTCTTAGGAGCTGCCTTCTTAGCAGCCGCTTTCTTAGGTGCTGCTTTCTTAGGAGCTGCTTTCTTAGGAGCTGCTTTCTTAGCAGCCGCTTTCTTAGGTGCGGCCTTCTTAGCTACAGCTTTCTTAGGAGCTGCTTTCTTAGCAGCCGCTTTCTTAGGTGCGGCCTTCTTAGCAACAGCTTTCTTAGGGGCCGCTTTCTTAGCGACTACTTTTTTAGCAACTACCTTTTTAGCAACAGGCTTTTTCTTTGCAGCAGGTTTCTTTTTTGCGACCACAGTTAATACTCCTTTAGTGACTTTTACTTTTAAGACTCACTCATTTTGGCTATGAAGCATCTCCTCGGCATAACTCAGAATCATAGCTTAATTCAGAGCTGGGGTAACAGCGATGCACTGGGGTCAAGTTTAGAAAATTCTCTTAGCTTTGCACACCTTTTTTTTTCAAAGAAAACACGGCGAAAACCTACACTGATTTTTGTAACGCCAGTTCTCAGTCGAGCCTTACAGTGTCTTTAATGTTTTTTGAACCATCGCTTTAATTTCGTTGGTCGTACCTTGCCCGTCAATCATTGTGTATTGCGCGCCGGTTTGTTCGGTTAGCGACTTATAAAACGCAACAAGCGGTGCGGTTTGATCCAAATAAATCCGCAGCCGATCTCGAATCGTGTCTTCTTGATCATCGTCTCGCTGAACAAGAGCCTCGCCTGTTTCATCATCAATGTCAGCCACTTTTGGCGGATGGTATACAACATGATAAGTCCGCCCAGAACCCGGATGAACCCGGCGCCCACTTAATCGTTTTATAATCTCGTTATCAGGCACCGTGATCTCGATTACGTGATCAATTTCAATCCCGGCATTTTTTAACGCCTCGGCCTGAGGAATCGTTCTAGGGAACCCATCAAATAAAAAACCCTCTTGGCAATCGTCTTTTTGCAAGCGCTCTTTCACTAAATTGATAATGATCTCATCGGTAACTAATTCGCCGCGATCCATCACTCCTTTCACTTCCAGTCCCAAAGGCGTTTGATCTTTAATCGCCTGTCTTAACATGTCTCCGGTTGATATTTGTGGAATACCGTAGGCTTCAGTAATGAACTGCGCTTGAGTCCCTTTGCCAACACCCGGCGCACCTAACAAGATTAATCGCATAATATTCCCTTACCTTTTTAGCTGTTTCTTAACTTGTGAATCGACGCGCGGACACGACATTCGGAATCTTTTGCATCATTTCTAAAACCTTAATCAAGGTTTTCAAAGACTCAACTTCAATCGTCATATCAATATCAACGCGCTGTGCAACCTGGTCCGTAACAGAATGTAACCCAATCACGTTTATGGCTTCTTTGACAAACAACGCGGTTATGTCAAACAGAAGGCCAGACCGATCGTAGGCTTCAACTTTTAAGTCAACTGAAAAGACAGCGTGGGCACCCTCTTGCCACGACAATCGCATCAACCGACCATAGGCATCGCCCTGTAGCACCTCGACGCATTCTTGGACATGCACGCCGACAATCCCTGCGTCGCTGATAATACCCGCAATTGAATCTCCAAGCACTGGATTACAACACTTTGCAATTTGATGGCTTCGACCACCCAGGCCTTTAATCAATCTAGGCGCAAGATCAGTATCAAAGCCGAGGGGAAGCTGAGAGGACTTCCGGATGTCTAATTCATTAACAGCTACCCATTCAGCAACATCTGATAACTGTAGGTCACCACGACCAAGGGAGACCAAAAATTCTTCTTCATCTGAAAAACCAAAAGCCGCACCAATTAAAACTTTCCGTGCCGCATCAATCCCCAATTGCCTGAGCTCTGCTTCGACGAGCCGCTGCCCCTCCTCCAGATTTTTTTTGCGTTCGCGAAGTCCAAACCAGGCTTGGATTTTGGTTTTCGCTTTGGAGGTTGTCACATACCCCAAATGCGCATGGAGCCACTCGCGCCTGGGCAAGGCCTCATCGCCAGTGATCACCTCGACATGATCCCCTGATATCAAAACCTGGTTGAGCGGAACCACCTTGCCATTGACCTTCGCGCCACGACACTTGTGACCAATCTCAGTATGGACCTTGTAGGCAAAATCAACCGGAGTTGCCCCGGGGGGCATGTCGATAACATGGCCGTCAGGGGTAAACAAATAGACTCGGTCGAGACTAACGTTCGCCATCATCTCGCTCGCCGACTCGGGTAAGTTTTTTACCTCGTCCTGCCATTCAATGACTTGCCGCAACCACGACAAACGGCGTTCATAACGCTCAACGCGGCCGGTTGGCGATTTTTCCTTATATGTCCAGTGGGCACAAACACCATATTCCGCTTCATGATGCATCCCTTCGGTCCGAATTTGAACCTCCAAAATCTTTCCTTCTGGGCCGATTACCGCCGTATGAAGCGACTGATATCCATTGTCTTTAGGATTGGCAATGTAATCGTCGAACTCATTCGGTATGTTACGCCAAAGGTTATGCACGATCCCTAACGCCCGATAGCAATCATCCGACGAATTCACCAAGATTCGAATCGCTCGAACATCATAGACTTCAGAAAAGGCGATGCCTTTTCGGCTCATCTTTTTCCATATACTACATATATGCTTTGCTCTACCTTCAAGACTTCCAGCGAGCTTAACCAGTCCAAGTTTAGACTCGAGGGTTTCAAGTACAGAACCAATGTACCGATCTCTTACCGTCCGTTTTTCATCCAGCAAGGCAGCAATCCGGCGGTAAGCATCGGGCTCTGTAAATCGAAAGGCGAGATCTTCTAATTCCCACTTCAAGTGACCAATACCAAGACGATGGGCCAAGGGCGCATATATTTCAGTGATTTCCTGCGCAAGCCTTAATTGCTTGCTTCGATCAGCGTGGCTGGCGGCCCTTATAGCGCAGGTTCTTTCCGCCAACTTGATCAGTGCAACACGAATGTCATCGACCAAAGCCACGAGCATTTTCTTAGCCTGCTCAACCTGATCCGATGTCTCCCCTAAGACCATCTCATTTTTTAAGATATGGATATTACTAATGGCGGCCATTTTCAGCACACCCTCCACCAGATTTGAAACCTTTTCGCCAAATTGCTTGCGGATGTGATTGACCGTAATTTGTTTCTCTCTTGCGGCGCGATAAACGATTGCTGCGATCAAGCCATCCTCATCGACTCGAAAATCTCGTAAAAGGTCGGCGATCTCTAACCCCATAAAATAACTACTGCGACCCGACGGCCAACCCGACCCCAACTGGATCGCTTTTTCCTCGGCTTGCGCCGAAAGATCGCAGGCTCGACTAATTCTGGCTAGATCTAAGTCCTCTCGGTCTGAACCAAGATCCTCTAACCATTGCGCCAGATCAAACTGACCCGCTTCAAAAACTATTCGCTGCTCTCTTGGTTTAACCATTGGCCGAGCCTCGACTGAAACAGGCAATCGACTCCATATGCGCGGTATGAGGAAACATATCGATCATCCCAAGTTGATCCAACTGATACCCCCCTGCACAAAGAATGTCCGCATCCCGTTTTAGCGTCTTTGGATTACAAGATACGTAAACGATTTTCTGACACGCACTGTCAACAAGTTTCCGGCAAACCAACTCCGCGCCGGATCTTGGTGGATCCAAAAGTGCCTTATTGATCTGCGGTAAAACCAGCGACGCACTTTCAGATTGGTAGAGGTCTGCAACCTCGAAGAAGGCATTCTTTAAACCATTGAGCTGCGCATTACTGCTCGCTCTGCTAACACTGGCGCTGGATGCTTCAATACCAACCACGGAAGCAGCCCGCTGCGCGATCGCGAGGGAGAAATTACCAATGCCACAAAAGGCATCCAAGACCTGATCTTCAGAATTTAAGCCGAGCAAATCTAGGGCTAGGTTCACCATCTTTTGGTTCACGGCTTGATTGACTTGAGTAAAATCCATCGGATGAAACTCAAACAGCAGGCCTTGATCGTCTAAGCGATAATGCAACAAAGGGTTGACCGCTTCGTCGAGTGGCTTGACCGAATCAGGACCTTTAGATTGCAACAAAATCATAACCTGGTGCGCATCTTGAAACGCAGCGAACGCCGCCAGATCCTCAGCTGACAACATCGTTAGATGACGAACGACCAAGGCCACATCGCCACTGGAGGCAGCCACTTCTATTTGGGGAATGCTGCTGCGACTGTCTAGGCCGTCAATTAGTCGTGACAGTGGCTCAATCAGTCTCGCCAGTTCAGGGACCAACACCTGACAGGACGTCATCTCGGTAATATAGGCTGAGCCAACCTCCCGAAAACCAATCAAGGTTTTGCCCTTCTTAACAACATGCTTAACACCAAGACGGGCTTTACTCCGATAGCCAACGGCATCACCCGAAAGCGTCTTGATCCACGCGTCAGGCGGGCAGTCGTCGAATAAAGACTGCAACCAATCGCGCTTGAACACCAGTTGCGCGGATCGATCAAAATGCTGGAAGGAGCAACCGCCACATTGCGCTGCATGCGCGCACACGGGGACCACACGCCCCGGATGATCTTGTTCTATATTTTGGGATTGACACACCCACTGACCCTTTTTCTTCTTCAAAGGTACAATCAGTGCTTGCTCCCCAGGCAAGAGCCCATGGATTGCAAATCGACCGTCTTCGCTGACGCAGGTACCCTCAATCGTCAAAGTATGACCGACATCGGTAAACGGGAGTTTCCTCTTTCGCATAATGGTTGCCGGCAATGTTAGGTGGACGGCCCTAGGTAATCCTTCAGGGCCTTGTCGCCATTTTAAGGCAAGTCGGCAGTATATACACCCGTCGATAAGTACCGGTCGCCACGATCACAAATAATGGCAACAATCGTTGCATTCTCGACGACCTCACTGATTGCAAGTGCCGCCGCCACCGAGCCGCCAGACGAAACTCCAGCGAAAATCCCCTCCTCACGAGCTAGCCGGCGCATCATAGCCTCGGCATCTTGCTGATCAATATCGATCACTCGATCGACACCTTTTGGCTGGTAAATTTTCGGAAGATAGGCTGTGGGCCAGCGACGAATGCCAGGAATAGCTTGGCCTTCAACGGGCTGCAAGCCGATGATTTCAACTTCGGGTTTTACTTCACTGAAGTATCGGCCGACCCCCATAATGGTCCCTGTGGTCCCCATTGAGCTCACAAAATGCGTAACCTCTCCGTTCGTCTGCCGCATGATTTCTGGACCCGTGCCATGGTAGTGCGCAAGCGGGTTGTCAGGATTTGCAAATTGGTCCAACACAATACCGTCGCCTGCCTGCATCATCGACTGTGCTAGATCGCGTGCACCTTCCATACCTTCCTGCTGAGTCACCAAAATGAGTTCGGCACCATAGGCCTGCATCGCAGCCTTGCGTTCGGCACTCATGTGCGCGGGCATGATTAATTTCAAACGATACCCTTTTATGGCAGCCGCCATGGCCAAGGCAATCCCGGTGTTACCGCTCGTCGCTTCGATTAACACATCGCCCGGTCGAATCACCCCCCGCTGTTCTGCGCGCTGAATCATACTCAGCGCGGGCCGATCCTTGACCGAGCCTGCCGGGTTATTGCCCTCAAGCTTTGCGAGCAAAGTATTGCTTGTCTTCCCCGGTAAGCGCTGTAAGCGAACCAAAGGCGTTTCTCCGACGCATTCTTCAATCGTTTGGTACTGGATAATAGGCTCCTTGCTTCACTGGCCGTAATGGATTACAAAAGCTTAATCGAATGCAGTCTTTCCTTGAACCACTGCCTGCCTCTAAGCTCAGTTCAATTCGGAATAACGACAACTCAAAGGAAGTGGCGATCCAATCGAAAATCAGAACAAACCACGATCATTAAGTAATCAAACAGGCTGAACGCAATTTTCATCCTGCTGCCTTGGTCAGAGGATTCAGGGTTTACGCCGGATAGCACAGACGTTTAAGACATTGCCTGAAACCAGAACGCCATTGCGATGATCGAGCCGGCTGATACGACGCTTTAACACAGCATAGGGCCTACTATTGTTGCACCGCCAAAGGAGCCTTCATGACGAACGGCAATATCACACAGGCGCATCCGTCCGTAATGGCGCCCGGCGACCCCAAGACCAAAGCCCTCCTCCAATCCCAAAATCTCATCTTCGTGTTGACCTCTTACGCGCTGGATCCCAATAGAGCCATACTGACGCGACTGCTCATCGATCTAGATCAAACATTTACGCTAATACCGATCGAGCGTTTTATCAAACGCACCATTAGAATCGCAAGAACAGATTTGATTCTCATCGATGCGGTTCATTTAGGCCAGGCAGGCCAAGCGAGCCGTGTTCCCAAGCTTCTCTTTGACTATAAGGATGCGCGCGCCGTCGTCAACGACAAGAGTAATCAGGCGCCAAGCACGAATCCAGAAAGATTCGTGTCCCATCAACAATTACGACGACAGCTGTCCTTGCTCGCATCCGTTAATCTCGCTGCGTCCGCGCACATTAACCCCTTGCATCAAAATCAGACATCATCCCCAGGAATCGCCCCTTTAGGACGTCCAGAGGTCAACTATCAGATGTCCGACCTGGCCTTAAAGACCACGAACCTAGAATCCCTGTTCGATCAAAAACTTGCCATCGAACGCGCCCGCGGGCAACGGATCTTGGCGATGAACCTATATCATCTACTCAAAATCAGTCTCAGCCAGGACCTTGCTGTTCTCGCGGCGGCGCTTAACAACAATGATTTAAGTCAGGCACAACGAGTATTACATAAATTATCCGGCGCGCTTGCGCTAACCGGTGCGCGTCAGCTGGAGCTAGCGGTCGAGCTCGCCAAACAGACCTTAAAAACAGGCGAGGATCTCACAACAGTGCGTTCGGTCATGCTTGCCGGTGAACAGCTTCTGGCCCTGATGACCTATGCTTCGTGGGAGGCGACGTCTAAGTAACCGGCGCCGAGCCTTCGGCAATGGCCACGCTCACAACGAACCCGGCCTCATCACTGAGTGATAGATGCCAGCGCTCGACACCCAACCTGGCCGCTTTTACAGAAGCCTCGTCCAATAATGTGACACTCGGTTGCCCGGCGCCATTTCGCAGAACTTCGATTCGATTGAACTGCACGCCTTCGCGCATACCGGTACCCAGCGCTTTGCTCACAGCCTCTTTTGCTGCAAATTGCTTTGCCACATAGGCACTCCTACCGAGCCCGATTTCGAATGTGTCAAACCGTGCTTGCTCGGCCTCGCTTAGAATTCGACCGACAAATCGCTGTGGATGTCTTGCCAAAACCCGGGCAATCCGATCGATGGAAACGAGATCTGTGCCAACACCAATAATCATACTTAAGGCGACCCCAACAAATCCCGTGATTTTAACGGTCGACCGCCCAACAAATAATGAACGACTTGGCGAACCACTAATTTAACAATTTTGGCCCCCTGATCACTCATGATTCCATCTCCCAAAGCAATCAGATCAGCGCCACTGTAGCCAGAATCCTCGGGCCGCGCTAGCGAGCGAAACCCTTGTTCCGGGAAGAAGTCGTACTGCTCCGCCATCTTTATCGTGGTTTGTCGACGTGCGTCGAATCGAAAATCAATACCAAACCCAAGCTCCGCCAACATCGCTAATTCGAAAATACGGAGCGCTTTCAAATCGAGCGGCGTAACCCGTAAGGTTTGGATCAATCGATCGTAGGCATCAAATAATGCAGTTTGTCCCTCAAACCGTCCCACTAAACGGTAAATCAATTCATTAACATAAAGCCCAACAACCGCGGCTTGTCCCACTAGCGGGACGTAATCTCCAAGACTTTCTACCACCTTCGCCGCAGCAAGCTCTCCTCGGCTTACGCGTTGAACGGACAACTTGCGAAACAAGTGCAGCTCTGCCCGGCTTGATAGTTGTTTTTTTTGCTGGCGGCGAATCCCCTTAAACAATAAAGGACATCGTCCTTGGTCTCGCGAAAAAAACTCGACGAGCAGACTTGTTTCTTGAAACTTACGGGTATGCAGAACATACCCCGTCAAACAATCGGATTCAGATATCGTCATAGCCTAGGCTCTTGAGGGCTCGATCGCTGTCCGACCAACCCGATTTCACCTTAACCCATGTATTCAGCATCACCTTTTGAGCAAGTAACGCCTCGAGATCCTTACGAGCCTCGATCCCAATTTGTTTCAGTCGTTTGCCTTGACTGCCAATCAAAATACTTTTCTGACCCTCACGCTCAACAAAAATTGTGGCTGTAATGTGTGCCACACCTCTTTCTTCCTTAAAAGCATCGATCTGAATGGTTAACGCATACGGCAGCTCGTCACCGAGCTGGCGCATCAACTTTTCTCGGATAATCTCTGAGGCTAGAAAGCGTTCACTACGATCGGTTACCTGATCCTTCTGGAAGTAAAATGGGCTTTTGGGGAGATGCGCACAGACTTCTACCTCCAGCGCTTCTAGGTTATCGCGCTTTTCCCCGGAGATGGGCATCACGACCGCATTAGGTGCCCGCGCTTGCAACAACTCAAGCTGCGGCAACAAACTCCCCTTATCTTTGATCAGATCCACTTTATTGACCGCAATAATCAAGTGCGCCTTGGTGCTTTGAATGGCGTCTTCCACAAGTTGATCATCTTCATTCCAGTTTTTACGATCCAAAACAAAGATCACCACGTCAACATCGCGAATCACGCTCAGCGCATTTCGGTTCATGTACCGATTAATCGCGCGCTTACCCGCCACGTGAATCCCAGGTGTGTCGACATAGAGGATCTGATCATCCTGGATTGTCTTGATCCCGAGCAATTGATGCCGAGTGGTTTGAGGCTTTCTCGAGGTGATACTTAACTTTTGCTCGAGCAAGGCATTCAACAAAGTAGACTTGCCAACATTAGGGCGGCCCACTATCGCCACATAACCACAACGCGTCTTAACTTCATCCATCTGATTTCTCTCGATGTAGTTGTGCAAGGCAAGTTTCTGCGGCTTTCTGCTCGGCTTGCTTAATTGAGTCGCCCTCTGCAACCGCCGGGGTTACGAGCAACTTACAGGTACACGTGACGGTGAATCGCTGTTGATGACCGAGGCCCGTCGTTTTAAGTAACGCATAGGACGGTAGGGGCATACCCTCGGCCTGCAGAAATTCCTGCAACGCCGTTTTGGAATCCTTGACCACACGACGCGCATCTAAACTATCCAGCTGGTTCTCAAACCAGTCCTCAATGAGCCCGGTCACAGTCTGTAATCCCGCCTCCAGATAGATCGCGCCGAGAATCGCCTCAAGGCTATCCGCCAAAATAGAATCTCGCTCCCACCCGCCAGACTGCCGCTCACCCGGACCCAAGATCAGATGCCGCCCAACCCCAAGCTCACGAGCCTTCCCGGCCAGGCTCTCTTTGCGTACCAACTGCGCCCGAAATCGGCTTAGGCGACCCTCGTCAACCCCTGGAAACTGATGATACAACCGATGCGTCACTACAAGCTCTAAAACGGCATCTCCCAGGAATTCTAAACGCTCATTATGAAGACCTGCTGCACTGCGATGGGTCAGAGCACGTCTAAGATGGTTAACGTCGGTAAAAACGTACCCTAATTGGGCTTGTAGTTGTTCTATCTTGTCTTGGGCCGGCAAAATATCAGTCGTCTAATTGGATCGTGTCATCAAAGGCAATGACATAGTCTATGTTCACAGCCAGATCCCCACGCACCTCGTACTGCAGACGCACAACCGACCGTTCCGAATCCGATTCTAATACGATTCGATTTTCTTTAATGAAATCGTGCAGGTTATTCAATTTAAACCGCCGTTCAATAATCTTTTGCAGAGCATTGGGTTCCAAATTAGCCGTTTCAGCGCTTTGCGCTAAGCCTTCCACAATCGAAACCGCCATTCGATGGTCCAAATAGACTGGCACAAATTTAGCGCCAATCGAACTAAAGGCAATAAGGATTGTTAACCAAATCAGAATTTCACTAAAGGCCCATCCTTCGGTCTTCCTGAAAGGTATCATCTGGAACATCTTATTCAATCCAACCATTTCGGGAGAAATTAGGTAAAGATAGCCCCGGCTCCTTGTGCAGCCAGACCGCGAAGGCTTTACCGACAATCTTATCTTCTGAGGCAAAGCCCCAATACCGGCTATCGCTACTTTGATCGCGATTGTCGCCCATCATAAAATAGTGTCCGCTGGGCACTAACCACTCCTGGACTCTAGCATCCTGATATTGGTTTCGATGGATTTCATGTTGCGACGAACCAAATACCTCGCTAAATCGCAATTGTTCTGGTCGCGTGTTCGGCACTTCCCCAAGGTAGGTTTGCACCTGCTCAACATTATTAATGAAGAGCACTTTATTCTGGTACCGAATCCGGTCGCCGGGGAGCCCCACCACGCGCTTGATAAAATAGTCTTCCTGATGAGGCGGAATGAAGACCATTGCGTCACCGCGAGCCGGTTCGCCGACCTCAAATACTTTGGTGCCAACCACCGGCAACCGAATCCCATAGGCAAATTTATTCACCAAAATGAAGTCACCGACTTCAAGCGTTGGAATCATAGACCCTGAAGGAATCTGAAATGGCTCCGCGAGAAAAGAACGTAAGACCAAAACGAACAACAGTACCGGAAAAAAAGAGATCGCATATTCCACGACCATAGGTTGTGCAAGATTGCTCTGATCAGGGTTGGCTTCGGCTTTCGGTCGCCGAGGTGCAAGCCAAAAGGCCTCTAACAACCAGATAAAGCCGCTGCCCCCGGTTAACAGGACCAAAATCAAGGGGAAGTTAATACTCAAATCCATTGCCTTGCCTCCTTGGCCAGAACATCCTTACCGGTCGACTTTCAGCACCGCTAAAAAAGCTTCTTGTGGAATCTCGACACTACCCACCTGTTTCATTCTTCGCTTGCCCGCTTTTTGTTTCTCGAGCAATTTCTTCTTTCGGGTGATATCGCCACCATAGCATTTCGCTGTGACGTTTTTTCGAAGCGCTTTAACCGTCTGGCGCGCAATAATCTGTCCACCAATCGCAGCCTGAATTGCCACATCAAACATTTGCCTCGGAATCAGTTCCTTCATTTTATTGGTGAGGGCCATGCCTTTACTTCGGGAGTCTTCTGTATGAACGATAATGGCAAGCGCATCGACTCGATCGCCATTGATCAACACATCTAAACGCGCCAGTTTCGCCGCTTGAAACCGCACAAAGCTATAATCTAGGGAGGCATAACCGCGGGACACTGACTTAATTCTGTCAAAGAAATCCAGGACCACTTCATTCATCGGCAACTCGTAAGCCAAGGCAACCTGCTTGCCCACAAACTGCATATCTTTTTGAACGCCACGCCGCTCCTCACAGAGCATAATCACACTGCCTAAATGCTCCGAAGGCACCAAGATATTTGCTAAGACGATCGGTTCCCGCATTTCCTGGATACTACCCATGTCCGGCAGCTGCGAGGGATTATCAACGCTTATCACCTCATCATTCTTTGTGAGCACCTCGTAGACTACCGTTGGCGCTGAGGTAATCAGGTCTAAGTCATATTCGCGCTCCAAACGCTCCTGCACGATCTCCATATGGAGCATGCCCAGAAATCCACAGCGAAACCCACTGCCCAAGGCATCAGAGCTTTCTGGCTCATAAATCAGTGAAGCGTCGTTCAGAGTGAGCTTTTCTAGAGCATCTCGGAAATTATTAAAATCATCAGCGCTGACCGTAAACATGCCGGCATAGACCTGCGGGCTAACCCGTTCAAAGCCAGGCAAGGCTTCGGTGCCAGAACCAGGGCTAACAATGGTGTCGCCAACGGGTGCGCCTCGTACCTCTTTAATACCGGCCACAACAAAACCCACTTCCCCTGCTGCAAGGCTGTCGGTTTCGGTCCGTTTCGGCGTAAAGATACCAACCGCATCGGCTTGGTGAGTCTTGCCGGTTGAATGAATAATGAACTTATCTTTCTTCTTGATCCGGCCCTTAATCACTTTAATGAGCGAAACCACACCCAAATAATTGTCAAACCAAGAGTCGATGATCAGTGCTTGGAGAGGCTCTTCTCGATAATCTTTTGGCGGAGGGATCAGCTCAATCAGACTTTCCAACAGGTCCCGAACGCCAATACCCGTTTTTGCACTGACCGAAATCGCGGCACTGGCATCAATACCAATAATTTCTTCGATTTCCTGACAAACCCGCTCTGGTTCTGCTTGTGGCAAATCAATTTTATTCAAGACTGGCAAGACCTCAAGGCCCTGCTCTACCGCCGTATAACAATTCGCAACCGATTGCGCTTCAACGCCTTGGGCGGCATCAACCACGAGCAAGGCACCTTCACAGGCCGCCATTGAGCGCGATACTTCATAACTGAAGTCGACATGTCCAGGTGTATCGATGATGTTGAGCTGGTAAACCTGACCATCCGCTGCAGGGTAACTCAAAGAGACACTTTGAGCTTTGATGGTGATCCCACGTTCTCGCTCGATATCCATCGAGTCGAGTACTTGGCTCGCCATTTCTCGTTCGCTCAGGCCGCCGCAAAGCTGGATAAAGCGATCAGCCAAGGTCGACTTCCCATGATCAATGTGGGCGATAATCGAAAAATTTCGGATAAATTTAGGATCCATCAAAACGGTACTAACCCTATGAAATGCGCCGGAGTCTAATGGAAATTGCTGGATTTCGCCATCAGACTTCCCGGATCTTACCGCTAAGAATCAATCTTTATTGCGATAAACTGTGGCTGTTTTGACCGAATAATTCTAACAGGCAATGCAACGCCCACCGGCAACGTCGCCATCACAGTGTTAAATTCCGCCACCGAGTCTACCCATTGGCTATTAATCGTTGTGATCACATCGCCGACATTTAGATTCGCCAACGCCCCTGGGCCTTCCCCAACCTTGATTACTAAGACCCCTTGCGCTGCGTCAAGGGCTACTTTCTCCTCTGCGCTCATCGCGCGCACCTCGAGACCTAAACGATTCCGCGTGGCTCCTGCTCTGGCATCGGTGGATGCGAGCGACGTATCATCCGCATCGAGTTCACCCACCTTGACCGCCAATTTAACTGACTCTCCGGCACGCTCTACCATCAGGTGCGTCTCTGAGCCTGCTTTAAAACGCCCGACGACGTGCGGCAGATCAGAGGACAGGTCGATACCTCGCCCGCCGAACTCGACAATGATATCCCCCTCACGTACACCCGCCGCGGCCGCTGGGCTATCAGCGAACACCCGGGTCACGAGCGCGCCCGCTGCACGATCCAAGCCAAACGACTCTGCTAAATCACGATCTACTCGTTGGATTTGAACACCCAACCAACCCCTCGACACTGAGCCCTTGTCTTTGAGTTGAGCCACCACCTCCATCGCCACATCAATAGGAATGGCGAAGGACAATCCCATAAAGCCACCTGACCGAGTGAAAATCTGAGAGTTAATACCAACGACTTTCCCGTCTAAATTGAACAAAGGCCCGCCTGAATTGCCGGGATTAATCGCAACATCGGTCTGAATGAACGGCACATAGTTGCCTAAATCATCTGGCAAACTCCGACCCTTGGCACTCACAATTCCGGCTGTCACTGATAATTCGAATCCAAACGGCGAACCAATCGCCATAACCCACTCTCCAACTTTCAGAGATTCCGAAGATCCGATTGATACTACTGGCAAGTCCACGGCATCGATTTTTAGAAGCGCCAAATCAGAAACCGGATCGGCACCGATTAATTCCGCTTCCCGCTCTCGACGATCGCTCAGAGCGACAATAATTTCAGACGCACCCTGAACCACGTGATGATTGGTCAAAACGTACCCGTCCGATGAAATCAGGAACCCCGAACCCGTTGCTGGCCGAGGCGTCCCACGCTGCTGATAGTCCCGAAAAAAGCGCCGCAACATTTCCGGCACTTCCTCTTGATTGTTTTCCAGGGAATCTGGCGCTTTTCGAATTGCCGTAATGTTTACGACCGCAGGTGACGCATCCGTCACCAGGCTAGTAAAATCAGGCAAACTGGTTCGCGAAGCACTATCAAAACTGAGGGCACTCAGCAGCACAAAAAGACTGCCTAAAACGATTTTTTTTATGACAAACACGATAAAGCCTCTCTCCTACGAATTCGAATCAGTGATTGCGCATAGGCTCGACAACTGACGGTACCAATGCCCATGCCTACAATGGCCAACCCCAGTTGCAGTCCTTCATGCACCGCCCAAAAGTGGCCGAGCCCAGCGCCGAGCAGCAACCCCATTAAAGGCAATCCCAGAGAATTCACCATCAGCACCCCCAGGTCTAGTGCTTTGATGTCAACGCCAATAAGGCCCTCATTAAGCGATGATTCAACCGGGATGCGGTGTGTTTTTCCTTGGCAGCCGGCTTTGTGGCAACCCGAGCAAGCTCGGCCCACCTCGACCTCCGCAAACCGCGAATTGTTTTCATCAGTGACCAGCCGTGCCGGGGTCGTCAAAATTAACGTCACGGTCCCTTACCTTGGTTGTTGCGTGATTTCAAAAAACAACAATCTTATTACGGTTAACCTTCAATATAAGATTGGTTCCACCGACTCGGCGAGTCTTTGGGCCGTCGTCACCGGTAACCCGCCAATAATCGTGACCTGACCCTTGCTTTTTCCTAATGCCCGGGTCACGATCGTGCGCCCTTCGACTTCAGTGGCAAGATTCGGCAACCCACGCTGGGGCTCAAGAAAGACCGAGAAAGTTACGACCCCATCGCTAAAATGCAACCGATTGCCGGACTGACGCACGACCTTAAAGCCGTCAGGCAACCACTTCACTTTAAAACTGGGTTTCGTGTTTTGATCGATAAAATCATCGGCTAAGCGGTGGCTCACCGTTTGATCGGGATCAATCGCCGTCAACAGCGATTGCGTATCCGGCATAAAATCAATGTCGGAAAATGCGAAGACCTCTTTTACTCGGCCCCGCTCAACCAAATGAGATTGGAGCAATAGCCCAGTTTGGTAATCAAGCCAGAGTAAGTATCCGAATCGATCCGCGTTAACCGGCTGAATAGACAATCTGATTGCACGCCGATCGGCGATACGATCCTCGCCGTGAAGCGCGATATGATAAAAATGGCTAGACTCACTGATCAAGGCCGTAAACGATTGACTAAACGGCCCAAGCAGCACGTGGTGCCGAAGGTCACCCGGATCGCTAATGTCGTGATAGCAAATAATCTGATCTTGGGAGCGCCGGATATCAATCTTTGGCCCGTTAAGCTTTAGGATTGCCTCGCGAGGCGCGTCCCCTGACGCATCGTGAACAATCCGCATTGTGTTGAATTCTTTACCTCGAATGTAGGTAAAAGTGCCCGCGTATGTTTCATCACTGAGCGCCGAGGCCATTTTCTCTAACCAATACTCGGGGCTCTCAACGCCCAACGCTTTAGACCCCGTTTTCTTGTTTTCAAACTGTTCTTCAGGCTTTTGCGCATCAACTTCTGTCTGTTCGGCCAGTGCTGAACAGACGAAACTGGCGGCCAGGATACCCAATCCCAGTTTCGACAAAAGCTGATTGAAAACAAGCGTTACCATCTCATTAGACCTTGCAGGTTAATTTGAAGAAGTAGACGGCGGGTAATTGACGAAGACTTGCCTAGAACCCAATTGCGATAATTCATCGTGTTGCTTCAGATAGGCTCGCAATTGCGCACGTCCGACATCATCTAGCGCTTTTAAATCTGGGTTGGCACGCATCTCATCAAACGCAACCTCACTTGTGTCCATCGTATTAAAAGCTGCCAAGGCTACACTTTGACCCTGATCACCAGGCGCCTTCACAGAAGCCTCGTTCGGCCCAAGTGCTGGCGTCGGGGCCTGCAGGCTTGGCACAATAAAAGCCGCAAGCGCAACAATCAGAACAGAGGCCGCGAGCCCATAGATCCAAGGACGACCGATGGTCGCAGTCTTCTTCTCGGGGACCACAGCCAAATCGGGTTCAGCAGCAATCTCGGCTTGAATTCGACAAAACAGCGCTTGCTGTCCAGCCAGATCAGCATCGAAATCTTGCCCCCCTCGAAGTACCCGCCCGATCAACTGCCAGCTTTGAGCCGCCTCCATCGCCAAAGCAGGATCAAAATCCCGAAGAAACCGACGTTCTTCGAGTGATTCTGACTCGCCATCTATCAATGCCGACAGGGTTGCTTTTTCATCACTGTTCATAAAAGGCCTTAATTCTAACTAATCTGACTAGCCGCTCTTTTTTCCCGCTCTTTCTAACCGCGCTTTCTAACCATTATATTCTAGGCGTTTCTTTTCTAACCGGATTTTCTCACTGTCGCCCTCACTGGGGCCCTTTTTCCACGTTTATAAACCGGGTTAACCCATCTGGTGCATTTTTTTCTCGATCGTTTCCCTGGCTCTAAAGATTCTTGACCGCACCGTACCAACGGGACAAGCCATTATCTCGGCAATTTCTTCATAACTGAGCCCATCAAACTCTCGTAGCATGAGGGCCGTTCTCAAATCCTCCTGCAAATCATCCACCGCAGCTAAAATGACAGCTTGCAATTGATCCCGCGCCAACAATGCTTCAGGTTGATCCTCAGCCTCTAGGACAACTGAATTCTCGGAAAATTCCCCATCGTTAATGTCTTTATCCGTATTCGGCGGCCGTCGAGATTTAGCAACGAGGTGGTTTTTTGCCGTATTGATCGCGATTCGATAAAGCCAAGTATAGAACTGGGCGTCACCCCGGAAATTCGCCAGTGCGCGATAGGCTTTGATAAAGGCCTCTTGAGTCACATCAGCGACTTCATCCTGATCTCGAAGATAGCGCGACACCACGCTTGCAATTCGTTGCTGGTATTTCAAAACCAAAACATCGAAGGCACGTTTGTCCCCTTGCTGGGCTCTTACAACCAGCCGCTGGTCAGATTCGTGCTCAGATTTCAAAACAAACTCTATCCCTTACCGCGACACTTGAGTAAACCTTTAGACCACGCATTTCAATCTAGGTTCGTGTTTTGACGTATTTTACACAATCCGTCGCCCGAATTGATAATATCGATCTGGCGCTGTTCGGCTACGGCACCTCCGAAATCACGTTAATCAAATAGGACGTCCCCAGTGCTCACGCCTAAAACAGATCATTTTGACGTTGTTATCATTGGCAGCGGTGCCGCCGGCATGACCTTAGCCTTGCATTTACCCGATGACTACCGCATCGCAATTCTTTGCAAAGAAGCACCCCTTGAAGGTTCTAGCTACTACGCTCAAGGCGGCGTTGCCGCGGTACTCGATGAATATGACAGCATTGCCGCGCACATTGATGATACGCTCGTTGCAGGGGACGGCCTGTGTAACCCGGAGACCGTGGCTTTCGTAGTAGAACAAAGCCCTGGCATTATAGATTGGCTCGTGACGCTCGGTGTGAATTTTGACACCCGCGTTAGCAATAGTGGCCGTTCAGAGTTTCACTTAACACAAGAAGGCGGTCACACCCATCGCCGGGTAATTCATGCAGCCGACGCCACCGGCCGCGAAATCACCGAACGACTCGCTGAGGCGCTCAGTGAACGCAAAGGTGTTGAGTTCTTTACGGACCAAATCGCGATTGACCTGGTTACCAGTGATCAGTTGGGAGAATCGTCGAAATATTGTTGTGGCGTCCACACCTTAAACCTAAAAACCGCCGAGACTCAGACGCTGTCCTGTCAAAACTTAGTCCTAGCAACCGGTGGCGCCAGCAAAGTTTATCTGTATACCAGCAACCCCGACACGGCATCGGGTGATGGGATCGCAATGGCTTGGCGCGCTGGGTGTCGCGTCGCAAACCTTGAGTTCAATCAATTCCACCCCACCTGCCTTTACCATCCGACGGCCAAATCTTTCTTAATCTCAGAAGCACTTCGAGGGGAAGGCGCCCGGCTCCTACTCCCTGACGGCACACCTTTTATGGAGAACTTTGACCCGAGAGGCGAACTCGCATCTCGGGATATCGTAGCCCGCGCGATCGATTTCGAAATGAAACGTTTGGGCTGTGACTTTGTGCTACTCGATATCAGTCATAAAGATGATGATTTGATTCGATCCCACTTCCCGAATATCTACGAGCGATGCATTAGCCATGGCTTTGATTTAACGCAAGCACCGATCCCAATTGTGCCCGCTGCGCACTATACCTGCGGCGGCGTCATCACAGATCTCAGCGGGCGAACCGATATTAAAAACCTTTATGCCATTGGGGAAGTCAGCTATACCGGATTGCATGGCGCTAATAGAATGGCCAGTAATTCGTTACTCGAATGCATGGTCTTTGGTCGAGCAGCGGCCCAATCCATCCGAAAAATGCCTAAACGAAAGCAGCCAGTCAATCCCATTCCACGCTGGGATGATAGTCAGGTCTCGCGCTCTCGGGAGGACGTCATCCTCGCCCATAATTGGGAAGAGCTTCGACGACTCATGTGGGACTATGTTGGGATTGTGCGATCTGATCGGAGGCTCTTACGCGCCCAGCGGCGCATTCAATTATTACAACAAGAGATCAACGACTATTACGCACATCACACCATCAATCGAGACCTGCTTGAACTTCGAAATCTCGCGCAAGTTGCCGAACTAATTGTCCGGTCCGCCTTGAGCCGAAAGGAAAGCCGCGGCCTGCACTATAACCTTGATCACCCCGAACAAAGCAGCGCCGCCACTGAAACCATTCTGATGCCAACGAATTACTTCGGATAAAACCGCAACCAAACGCTCGCGCGACGATACGCGCAAGGCTCGGTGTACGCCTTTAGAACAGGTACAGTGTACTGCTTGGCAGAATCAGTTCTCAGACGCAACAAAAACCCAATTGGGTGCATAGCTGTGCACACCAGCGCACAAGCTTCCACAGAGCCATCTTTGAATCGAACGCGGTACTCCCGTCCATAATAAACGCCAGCCACTGAAGGCCCTCGCAACCCAGCAGCTATCCTTTGAACGATTTGAACAATAAAGAGTGTCAGCCAAACAACCACGACCCAAGGTTGTGATAAATCGATCATCGGCAAAACCATAACGGTTGCGAGCAAGCCAATCATGCCAGCCCGAAACTGCCATTGGTCATGATTGAATTGAAGGTCAAACACGAAGCCGTGGCCCACGTTAACGTCTCGTTCTATCACCGCTTCATGACGGAGGCTTTTCAGGGCTGCAGACGCCCTAAAATCACCGTGACCAAATCAAGATATTCCGGGTCTTCAGGCATCGCTCGCTCGCTGAACCATTCCCAAAGCTCAGGATCCTCTTCCGTTAACATACGGACAAACGCGTTTTGCCTAGCTTCCGACAAAAAGGGGAACACTTCCTCAAAAAACGGAATAAATAAAATATCAAGCTCCGCCATACCCCGTCTGGACCGCCATCGGATCCTGTTCAACTCTGCTGGTGTACGCGACATTTATCCACTCCTTATTTAATCCGGTACAGAACTCTCTTCACAACCTCAAAACCGTTCTGGCATCACCGACCCGCGCCTGGCTGCAAAGCCCAGAGAACGCACTAACCGCCGTTCAACCTCACGTGCTTTTAGCTCGATCCCTCGACCACTCAACTCCTCAATTCCTCGATCCTTCAATCCCACGGTCCCACGGTCCCACGGTCCCACGATCCCACGATCCCACGATCCCACGATCAGAGACAGCCTTTTGAGAACCATGCTTTGCACGCCCGCTAACCAAAAATTTTGACAAAACCTAGGTTTCCTCTAATCTACGAACTTTTGGTGACCCGGTTCATCCTCAGGGTGATATTGCGACCTTGTTAAAAGCACTCACCATCCTGGATGCCTAAATTTGAAGACCATTTTATGACTGTAACCGCCCTAACAGACCAAGGTATTCTTGAAATCAGAGGCCGTGATGCCGTCAAATTTTTGCAAGGGTATTGTACCTGCGATCTGCTGAAGTTGACGGAAAACCAGGCCCTTTACGGCGCCATTACCAATATCCAAGGACGCGTCGAAACCACCTTCGTCGCAAGCCTTGATGCAGCGCATATGCTCACGCCATCGGATGCGCCTAGCATTTTGCTGCGTATGTCACGCTCCTGCCTGCCCTATATTCGAGATTTCCTTGCCAAATATGCCGTATTTTCGAAAGTAACCCTGATCGATCGCTCTGAAGACATCGCCTGTTTTGGCTGCGATGAGGCATTGCCCGAAACTACCGGTCTCGTTGTTAAGATTCCTCAGAGACCGACGGCCTATGAACTTTGGACAAGCGCGCCCATCCAAGCAACATCTGACCTTGACACTTGGCAGCGCCAGGAGATCCACGCCGGCCTAACATGGATAAATCAACCGCAAGCCGGAAAATATCAACCCTTTGAGCTGGGCATGGCGGATAACGCTGGTATTGATTTCCAGAAAGGGTGTTACCTCGGCCAAGAAATCATTGCGCGAGTCCACTATCGCGGTAAAACAAAAACTGTTTTCCGGATTGGCTCCGCCGAAGTCGCCTGTCAACCCGGCGACTCGATCTACGCCGGGTCCGCCAAGCCTTGCGGCGACGTCATTAACGCGTCCGCCGTGGGCGCTGCCACCGATTGCAGTGTAATTATTCAAGCGGATGTCTTGGATCAACCCTTAACCATTCGGTCAAGGCCCTTCGTTTTAATGTCTTAGGACCAAAGTGCCTAATGCATCGATCAAAAGCGTGGCCCGCGTTCATACCCTTTACAACCTCCGGGCCCTTGCTCAAGCCTACGCCCAACAACCGTGCCAAAAGGGCGTCAACAGGTCGCGGCCCACACGAGACCCTTCCCATCATACTCTGTAACTGAATCGGTGGCCGGTTTCCTCGCGAAAGAGCCCTTGTTAGAGCCCGTCCGCTGCGCCCAACAACATTCACGAGCATGCCGTACAAAGCTTGGTGGTACTCGGACGCGGTCAATATCACCAATCGATGGGCGATTGAGCCTGATCCATCAAGAACTGATTGCATTCAGAAAAATGGCCGCAGCCCGCAAACCCGCGATAAACCGAAAGTGGCGATGGGTGCGGCGCGGTTAAAACAAGGTGGTGATCTCGCTGCACAAAGCAAGCCTTGCGTTGTGCAGCCTTTCCCCAAAACATGAAAACAGTCGGCTCAGCCCTTGCACCCAAGTGCGCAATCACAGCATCGGTAAAAGACTCCCAGCCTCGACCGTGATGGGAACCCGCGACCCCTTTCGAGACACTAAGCACTGCATTGAGCAACAATACTCCTTGCTCAACCCAAGGCATTAAATCGTGTTGCGACGAAGGGCCCTCACCCTGTCCAAGGTCGCGCTGAACCTCGCTCAAAACATTGCGTAAAGAAGGCGGCGGCTTGACGGATTGCGGCACCGCAAACGCAAACCCAGTGGCAAGACCCTCACTGTGATATGGATCTTGACCGAGGATCACAACCTTCACCCGCGACGGCGGCACGGCATTTAGCGCGCTGAAAAAACGTTCCGGCTCAGGATAAACCGTGGTGCCCGCCACGCGGGTTGCGACCAAGAACTCATCGAGTCCCGCCAGATGATCCAGCATCACATCATTGAGTAAGAGCGAGCGCCAGGCGGGATCTAGCAATTGTGATTGAATCACAGCCTAGGTTTTAGGGCGCATATGCGGAAACAGAATTACATCTCGAATCGCAGCTGAATCGGTTAAAAGCATGACCAAGCGATCAATCCCAATGCCTTCGCCTGCAGTCGGGGGCAGCCCATATTCAAGCGCTGTGACATAGTCTTCGTCGTAATGCATAGCCTCTTCATCGCCTGCCGACCTTGCTGCAACCTGCGCTCTAAATCGACCCGCCTGATCCTCCGCATCATTCAATTCTGAGAACCCATTGGCAATTTCTTTACCCATGATGAACAACTCAAATCGATCGGTTAGTTCTGGATTGGTATCGCTTCGACGCGCCAAGGGTGAGACCTCAATCGGGTGCTGGGTGATAAATACGGGTTGCTCAATTTGATCCTCAACCAAGGCTTCAAATAATGCGAGGTGAATCTTCCCCAAACCCCAGTCCGAGGGCACATTAATCCCATGTAGACCCGCGACCCCCTCAGCCGATTCCCGCGTCGCAATGGCCTCTTTTGAGATATCCGCCACGTAGGTAACGATCGCATCGGCCATCGTCAGCCGAGCAAAAGGCTTTCCAAAATCAACCTCACAGCCTTGATAGGTGAAGGTCAATTTGCCAAGAACCTGCTCAGCGACGGTCCGAAACAAGGATTCAGTGAGGCTCATAATGTCCTCGTAATCAGCATAGGCCCAATAAAATTCAAGCATGGTGAATTCAGGACTATGCTTCGTTGAGACACCTTCATTGCGGAAATTTCGATTGATCTCAAACACCCGCTCAAACCCACCTACGACTAACCGCTTCAAGTTAAGCTCAGGCGCCACGCGCAAATACATCTCTGTATTGAGCGCATTGTAATGCGTCACAAACGGCGCGGCGGTGGCGCCCCCAGGCGTTGTTTGCATCATCGGGGTTTCAACTTCCATAAAATCCCGATCCACAAAGAAACGGCGGATTTGATCCACTATTTTTGCGCGCCGAACGAAAACCAAACGACTGTCTTCATTCACCATCAAGTCTAGGTAGCGCTGCCGATAACGGGTTTCAGTATCGGTCAATCCTTTATGTTTTTCAGGCAAGGGGCGCAAGCTCTTGGTCAGCATCCTAATCTGGCTGACCTCAAGGGATAGCTCTCCCTTCATTGTTTTCATCAGAGCGCCCTCAGCGCCAACGATATCGCCGATATCGAAGCTTTTAAAATCCTCGTAGGCGTCCTCGCCCAGACCTTGACGCGTGACGTACAGCTGAATCCGTCCTGACCCATCTTGTACCGTCAAGAAGCTGGCTTTTCCCATTAACCGCTTTAAGATCACGCGCCCCGAAATCTTGACTTGCGTCTTCGTTTCAGCCAATCCTTCCTTGGTCGCAGTCTCAAATTCGACTTGTAGCACGTCCGCTAAGTGGGTTCGACGAAAATCATTCGGAAAAGCCTGGCCCGTCTCTCGCAAGGCATCCAGCTTGGCCTTGCGCAATGCAAATAGTTCATTCTCATCCAAGCTTTGATCGATTGATTCCATAGCGGTTCCTAAAAGGGTTCCTAATTGAACGTTGGCTGTTTCTTAAAGCCCTTGCTTTAAGCTGGCCTCAATAAAAAAGTCGAGCTCGCCATTTAATACCGCTTGGGTATTGGAGGTCTCAATATTCGTTCTGAGGTCTTTAATTCGGGCTGAATCCAATACGTAAGACCGGATCTGACTACCCCAGCTGATGTCGGATTTGTTGTCTTCGATTTCCTGGAGTTCGGATTTGCGACGCTGCTCTTCTAATTCGTAGAGCTTCGCTTTCAACTGCTTGATCGCCTGATCCTTGTTTTTATGCTGACTACGTTGGTTTTGACATTGCACAACAATCCCACTCGGTTGATGGGTCAAACGAATCGCGGAATCGGTTTTATTAACATGCTGACCACCGGCGCCACTCGCCCGATAGGTATCCACCCGGACATCGGACATATCGAGAGCGATATCAATGTCATCATCGAGTTCTGGCGAAATAAAAATTGACGCGAAGGAAGTATGGCGACGACTGCCCGAATCAAACGGAGACTTTCGAACGAGCCGATGCACACCGGTCTCGGTACGCAACCAACCATAGGCATAGGCGCCCGCGACCCGAACCGTCGCGGACTTAATCCCTGCGACATCGCCATCGGACAATTCGATAATCTCTGCTTTGAAGCCTTTGCCCTCACTCCATCGAAGGTACATTCGAAGCAACATATCAGCCCAATCCTGCGCCTCGGTGCCCCCGGACCCAGATTGAATCTCAAGGTAGGCACTATTGGGGTCCATCGCGCCGGAGAACATGCGTTGGAACTCCAGTTTCGCTAAGTCTGCGAGGTACACTTCAAGGTCAGATGCCGCCTCACCGAACAAGTCCTCATCCTGCTCCTCAACTGCAAGGGATAGGATTTCGGTCAAATCCTCTAGGCCTTGCGCCAACCGCTCGATCGTTAGCACAACGGTTTCGAGTGCAGCACGTTCTTGACCTAGCTTTTGAGCCAGCTCGGGTTGATCCCATATCTTAGAATCGGCGAGTTCTAACGAAACTTCAGCCAACCGCTCTTTCTTATCGTCATAGTCAAAGATACCCCCGAAGGACCTGCGTCCGATTCTGGCAATCTTTTATCTTCGCAAAGAGCGCGTTACTTTCAATCATGATGATGCTTCTAATGAAGTGCTGATGGACATAGAGCCCCTATACGCGACGCACCCGAAAGCTAAACCACTTAAAGCCAACATCGCGCTGTAACTTCTATATTGTAAACCATGGCTTGCCACCCAGCCATCGTTCAACCAGCCTAGGGCCAACAATGTACTATTAATAACTGCACCCGATCCACGCCTCGATACCGGTTTACATCCAACTTAAACGCGAATCGAACATTTCGACGGTCAATCACACGATCTTGATTAAAGAAGATGCCCTCCAGGAGCCCAGGAGATCGAACGCTAAGGAGCTTGAGTTTTAGGTGCCCCCCTTTTAATACTCTCTGTTCTACAATTTCCAGCCCTTCGTCAAAAATCGGCTCTGGGAACCCTTGCCCCCATGGGTGATCTCGAACCAGGCCTGCAACCCATGCAAGATCGAAGCTGGGCACCAAGCCTTCCGATAGAATGTGCTCATTCAGGTCACGACCTAATAAATGTTTTTCGGCGTGGAGATCGAATTGCGTTGCAAACTCTGAAAAATCTTCCTGCCGAATAGTGACCCCGGCGGCCATCGCATGCCCGCCAAATTTTTGGAGCAAGCCCTGCCGGGCAGCATCAATCTCTGCCAATAAATCCCGCAATTGTAGACCCTCAATGGACCTTCCAGATCCCTTGAGCAAACCATTTGAGGCCTCAGCAAAGGCAAATACGGGCCTGGCACATTGCGCCCGCACCCGCGAGGCCAAAATCCCAACAACGCCTTCATGCCATCGCGAATCAAAAAGACTGATCCCAAATTGCGCCGAATCCTGAGCCCGATCCCTATCCAGCAGTAATTCAGCAGCCTGAGCCTGCATCGAGTGCTCGATTTCTCGGCGCTCCAGGTTGAGCGCATCTAAACGGGCCGCCGATGCATGCGCCCCATCGGTTGTTGAGAGCAAACAGGCCACGCCCAGCGACATATCCTCAAGCCGGCCGGCAGCATTCAACCTTGGTGCGACGTTAAAGGCCAGCTGGGTTGTGGTCAAAACACGATGGTCTATGCCTGAGATTTCAATCAGTGCTTGAATCCCAGGCCTTGCCTGACCCGCCCGTATACGATTGATCCCTGATTGCACCAGACGGCGGTTGTTGTCATCCAATGGGACGAGGTCAGCAACTGTGCCGAGCGCCACTAGATCCAAGAGTTGCGCTAAATTTACTCGGTCATTGCCCTCCGGTCGGGCGGCTGCTAAAAGCGCTCGCGTCTTGATCAGGAGATAAAATGCAACGCCAACCCCGGCCAAAGCCTTGCTAGGAAATTCACAATCATTTTGGTTCGGATTCACAATCGCATCGGCAGCCGGCAAACCCTGGCCCGGCAAATGATGATCCGTCACAATGACGCGAACGTCCGCTGCCTTGGCCGCGGCAACCCCTTCAAAACTCACAATTCCCTGATCAACCGTAATGATCAGGTCCGGGCGCTGAGTGAGCGCAAGATCCACCAACTCTGGGCTTAAACCGTAACCAAACTCAAACCGATTGGGGACCAAATACTCAACATGACGGGCCCCAAGCAACCCCAGACCTTCTATCATCAGCGCAACACTGGTTGCGCCATCGGCATCATAATCACCGATGATCAGAATCCGTGATCGCTGCTGAATAGCAGAGACCAGGAGGGTTGCCGCAGCGTGCAACCCTTTCATTTTTTCGGGTGGCGCCAAGCCCGCTAAGGCGTACGATGGGGTCGTGCTGACGGCAATACCGCGAACCGACAGTAATGTCTCAAGACGTCCTAAATCTGTTGCCGTTTGACCCGGCCGCCGAACGAGTTCGATGGTCACAAGTTAACGAAACACTCGGATCGATTGGACAGGTGCAATCACTGACGACATCTCTTGAAGCTCATTGATCGCTTCTGCAATGACGCCGTGCTGGATCGGATCCGTCACCAAAACAATAAAGGATCGATTGGGCGCAATATCTTCTTGGAGTATTTTGTCTAAAGAAATCGTCCGACGAGCCAAAATTGAGGTCACTGCGGACATGACACCCGGTTGATCCTCAACGCTAATCCGTAAATAGTAGCTTGATGCGACTTCTGCTGGCGGTCTGACCGGTAGCGGCTTGAGCGCAGCCGCTCGAGCCCCAAGCCCGCCGCCGGGGGCAGCGCCCTCAACTAAATCGATTAAATCTGAAACGACTGCACTGCCGGTGGGCCCTGCGCCCGCGCCTGCACCAGCGCATAGGATCTCACCCGCTGCATCGCCGCAGACCAGAACGGCATTCTGAACGCCATCAATCTGAGCCAAGATGGCGGTCATCGGCACGAAGCTAGGATGGACAGACATCTCAAGCTGTCCCGCCTGACAACGTGCAACACCGAGATGTTTGATTTTGAAGCCCAGTTCCCGCGCAAATTTAAAATCAACTGGGTCAAGCGACGAGATCCCTTCAATCTCAACGCGATCTAACCTGAGCGGCTGATCGAAGGCAATGGCCGAAAGGATCGTTAACTTATGAGCCGCATCAATGCCTTCAACATCAAAGGTTGGATCGGCTTCGGCATAGCCTAAGGTCTGAGCCTCTTGCAAAACCTCATCGAAGGTTCGCGTAGGTCCCGTTGCGGCCATCTCTGTCAGGATGAAATTGGCAGTGCCATTGATAATGCCAGCAAGCCAACCAATTTGATTACCTGCAAGGCTTTCTTGAATCACTTTAATAATCGGAATGCTGCCCGCAACCGCTGCCTCATATCGCAACTGAACCTCATGCTTCGCCGCCAGCGCAAAGAGCGCATCACCATATTCAGCGATCAATGCTTTATTGGCTGTCACCACAGATTTGCCTGCGCCCAGGGCCGCTTCGATGAGCACTTTGGCATCGGTTGTACCACCTATTAACTCAACCACCACATCGACATCGTCACGCCTGCAAACCGAATGAATATCAGCGGTATACGCAACACCCTTGAAGACTTGATCTGTCGGAACCGATCGAGACGCGACGACCGTAACCTCAATTGTCCCACCCGTGCGAGCTGTTATCAGAGCATGATTGTCATGCAGGATCTGGGTCACGCCCTGACCGACAGTTCCCGCTCCACAAATAGCAATTTTCACCGTCGACTCCTTAAGCGAAAAAATCGCGATTCATCATTTAGCAAGTAACCGTTTGATGCCTCGTAAGGCTTGCCGGGTTCTGTGTTCATTTTCAATCAGCGCAAAGCGAACATACTCATCGCCATACTGGCCAAAACCAATGCCCGGAGAGACTGCAACCTTGGCCTCTGTAATCAGAAGCTTCGCAAATTCTAAAGAGCCTAAAGACCGGAACTGCTCGGGGATTTTCGCCCAAACAAACATCGTCGCCTTCGGAGGGGTAACCGCCCAACCTGCTGCATTTAAGCCTTCGCACAAAACATCTCGTCGACGCTTATAAATCAAGCGGGTTTCTTCTACACAGCTTTGGTCCCCTTCAAGCGCAGTGATCGCAGCAACCTGAATTGGGGTGAAGCTGCCATAGTCCAAGTAGGATTTAATGCGCGCCAGCGCGCCAACCAGCGTCTGGTTACCAACACAAAACCCTACTCGCCAGCCCGGCATGTTGTAGCTTTTAGACAGAGTGAAAAATTCAACCGCAATATCTTTCGCGCCATCAACCTGCAAGATCGAAGGGGCTTTATAACCATCGAACACGAGGTCCGCGTAGGCAAGGTCTTGAACCACCCACAAATTATGGGCTTTAGCGATCTCAACAACCCGCTCAAAAAATTCTAGATCGACACAATGCCCCGTAGGGTTGCCCGGAAAATTTAGCACCAACACCTTCGGTTTCGGCCAGGTATTGAAAATGGCCTGCTCAAGTTCAGAGAAGAAATCCAAATCCTCTGTCAACGGCACATGACGCACATCTGCGCCCGCAATGACAAAGCCATAAGGGTGCACTGGATAGGAGGGATTGGGTACTAGAACGGAATCGCCCGGTCCCAAAATAGCCATCGCAAGGTGCGCCAAGCCTTCTTTGGAGCCGAGGGTCACGATGGCTTCGGACTCTGGATCCAAACTCACCCCGTAGCGAGTTTGGTACCAATTGCAGATCGCCTGGCGGAGTCTCGGGATGCCTTTCGACTGTGAGTAGCGATGGGTATCGCCTCGATTCACCGTTTCAACGAGCTTTTCAACAATATGAGGGGGCGTTGGCTGATCAGGATTGCCCATCCCAAAATCAATAATATCCTCCCCCCGCGCCCGCGCATCGCGCTTTAATGCATCGGTAATGCCAAAGATGTAAGGGGGAAGACGTTGAATTCTTTGAAACTCGGACATGGGTGCTGCCTTCAAGAAATGCGCGACAGTTTAATCAAGTGCGCTTGACGCGTCACCTATGGTGACACTTTCCACAGCACTATTTTCAGAAAATTCTTCAAGAATCTGATGACAAGCCTAGCTGAGCTGCCAGCCGCGCAGCCGGCAAATAGCCCGGGAGCAAACGACCATCTTCAAAGACAATCGACGGCGTACCGGTAACGCCAACCAATTCACCCATCTCAAAATGCGCTTTAACGGGGTTGGCACAGGATCGCCCTGGGATAGTTTCCCCTGCCTTGGCTTGGGTTAGTGCCTTCTTTTGATCCGGAGCACACCAGGCCGAGACGATCTTATCGTAACTGGCCGAGTCGATGCCGGCGCGCGGGTAAGCCAAATATCGGACCGTAATCCCTAAGCGGTTCAGTTCCGGGACTTCCTGATGCAGTTTCCGGCAGTACCCGCAATCAATATCGGTAAAGACGGTGATCGTTGTCTTCCGCTTAGAAGGCGGCGGCGCAAAGACCACCATTTGCGTTTCGTCCAAACCATCAATCAACGCCTTTCTCGAATCGCTGCGTTCTTGCTCCGAAAGATTCACCATACGGCCATTGGTCTTCTGATAGATATCACCTTGAATGAAGTACGTCCCCGTGACATCGGTCAAAAGAGTTGTTCCGTCTGTCAATTTCAAACTGAAGAGACCGGGCACCTCAGAGTCAGCAATCGATTCGATCGGGAGGTTACTGGCCTCTAACGCAGTTTGCAGGTCTTCAAGCACATCGGCTTGGCTCGTCATACCCCACAGGCACACCAACCCTAATCCTGCCTGCAGCCAAGTGACGACTCGTGATGAAGCCATGAGTTGAGTGGTCCTGTTCGTCACGTTCATTTCTAATTCCCTAGCTTAAAACCATAGTTTAGTGCATCTGCGTCGACGGTCACAAACGGATTAACCCCGAGGGTGGTGTTCAGCATGCAGGGCTTGCATTCGGTGCTTGGCAACATGCGTATAAATCTGCGTCGTGGACAGATCGCTATGACCCAACAACAGCTGTACAACCCGCAGGTCCGCGCCATGATTGAGCAGATGCGTCGCAAAGGCATGCCTTAAAGAATGGGGCGACAGAGAAATGCCAATACCGGCTTGAGCAGAGTGTCGTTTGATCAGATACCAAAAAGCCTGCCGCGTCATCGCTCGACCACGATTGCTGGGGAACAACACCTCATCGGGACCTGCCCGGCGCATCAACGCCGCGCGATGATCTTTAATAAACGCATCGAGCCAATCGATGGCTTCCGCACCGATCGGAACCAAGCGCTCTTTATCGCCCTTACCAATCACTCTCAACACCCCTTGGCGCAGGTTTACGTCAATCATTCTCAGGTTCACCAATTCGGAAACCCGAAGACCGGTGGCATACAACAGCTCCAGCATCGTTCGATCTCGAAACCCAACCGCTGTTTTGGTATTTGGCGCAGACAGGAGTGCGTCAACCGCTTTTTCCGACAACGATTCTGGCAGTTTTCGACCTAATTTGGGGTTTTCGATCCGAAGCGTCGGATCTTCCGAAATTCGTTCCTCGCGGACTAAAAACCGGTAGAGCGATCGAATGGAGGATAAGGCCCGAGCAGATGAACGCGCCGTGATGCCCTGCTCGACCCGATGAGTCAAATACGCCAAGACCTGTTGCCGACTTGCGCCGAGAACGGTCTCATTATTGGCCTGGAGCCAGTGCACGAAGTACTTCAGGTCACGGCCATAAGATTCCAGGGTATTGCGACTAAGTCCTCGCTCCATCCAAATACTATCCAGATACCCATAGAGCAGCTGGCTGTGCGCTTCACTCAAGGTGCCTGGGTCAACGGGCGAGACCTTCGGCGAGACCTTCACCCTTTCCGATCCGCCAGTTTCAGCGCAGTCAGGCGAGCCTTATCGGCTTCATAGCGTCGCCCTGCGAAGTAAAACAACGGAATAGCGGTTAGCGAGATTACAGTAAACCAAAGCAGTGCTTGGGTGTAGGGCTGAGGATTGCCAATCGCCATCAGATAATCGATGTAGACCCCAGCAAGGCTTACGCCAATCGCCACACCCGCCATATTCAACAGTAAGATATAAAACGCAACAACGGTTGCTCTAATCTCCTCAGGCACCAACTCTTGTACCGTTGAGAAGGTCGGGCCGTAGAAACAGCCAAGCTGGAAAAAGCCCGCACCCACCCCAAGCCAGAAGACCCAGTGATCGGGTTCAACTAAGCGATAGGCGATATTCACGGGCGCTAAAACCAGCATCACTAAAAACAGGAACATCGGCCGACCGACCCCCGTCTTTTTCAAAAAATAGTCCCCTCCGAGTCCGCCAAAGAGATTGCCTGCGATGCCTGCTGTAATGCCAATCCAGCCGGTAATCTGAGCGATTTCGGCCTTATCAAACCCCCGCTCTTGGACATACCACAGCTGATCAAAGGTCGCTGCACCTAAAATAAAATGAAAAGCGACGCCGCCACCAATGGTCATGGTCAATGCTGGAGAGGCTTTAAGTGCGGCGAATAATATTTTTAGTAAATCAAAAAAACCTGGCTGAACCGCAGCCGATGTAGGGCTTGTCGAATCAACCGAACGCTTTGGGTCTTTTAAAAAAAACATCACGAGCGCCAGCGCAAGACCAATGCCACCCAACAAATAAAAACAATTACGCCAGCCAATCACTGGCCCAACATATCCGACAATCAAAAGGCTCACTCCGACCCCAATCGGAACCCCCATGTAATAAAAACCAGATGCGAATCCCAGCCTATGTGCTGGAAACCGATCCGCCAACAATGACATCGCTGTCGGCGTTAGGATTGACTCGCCAACACCGATCAACATCCTAGGCGCGGCCAATGACAAAAAGCCTTTTGCCATGCCCGATGCCGCCGTAAGGAGACTCCAGAGCCCAACGCCCAGCGCGATGAAGCGGGTCCGATTGACCCGATCAGCCAAAGTGCCCATAAACAGTCCAGCGACTGAGTAAAAGGTCAAAAAAATGAGCCCCGTCAGCAACCCAAATTGGGTATTCGAAAGCCCTAGATCCGGCACAATATAGTTTGAGAAACTGGCCAACAATTGCCGATCAACAAAGTTCATCACGTTGAGGATCGTAAGGAATCCTAAAAATCCATAACTTCGCATTGTCACGACGGGTGTCGTTTGACTCATTTGCATCACCTCAACAGTTGCCTGCGGCGCGCAGCCGAGATGCTGCGCAACTGACAAGAATGTAGCACTATTGTTCGGTCGGAAGGAAGGATGGCTATTGAACTGAATCAACGACTTACACTAGCTGCGACCTCAGACCACCGACTCACCGTGACCGGAGCGCAGCGCAGCGCTGGCAACGTTATAACGTGCAGGGCGATGGTTTAAGCGAATGGCCTTAGCATAGCAACATTGTCATTAGGCAATGACACCAACGCAAAAAGGGTCCGTTGGAAGGACCCCATTATCTTATTTATCACATAGGAATAGTGAGGCTCCCTCTAAGGGTACGCCTCGCCCGGCCAGCTTATTTCAATTTTTCTTTGATTCGTGCCGATCGGCCGCTTCGTTCTCTGAGATAGTACAGCTTCGCCTTACGAACATCGCCGCGCCGCTTCACCGTAATACTCTCGATCAGTGGGCTGTGAGCTTGGAAGGTTCGCTCAACGCCGACACCGTGGGAGATCTTTCGAAGGATAAATGCAGAATTCAACCCACGGTTTTTCTTTCCGATGACAACGCCTTCAAAGGCTTGTAATCGTTCACGATTACCTTCTGCTACGCGAACTTGAACGACCAACGTATCGCCGGGCGCATAGTCCGGAAGGTCTGCCTTCAATTGAGATGCTTCAATTTGCTGAATGATCTTATTGTTGTTCATATCGTTTCCTCATTACTCAGGCTTCTGACTCTTTGTCTCAAGAAACCGCGCCTCTTGATCTGTTACACCGCGGCGCTTTAGCAGATCGGGACGCCTTAATTGCGTAACCATCAAAGATTGCTGGTGCCGCCACTGCGCTATTGCCTTATGGTCGCCACTGAGCAACACTTTTGGCACGACGCGCCCACCGACTGTTTCAGGACGCGTATACTGAGGGTATTCGAGCAATCCGTCAATAAAAGACTCATCATTTTTTGAAGATTCGTCGCCGAGCACCCCCGGAAGTAGCCGAATCATGGCATCAAGCGCCATCATCGCTGGCAATTCACCCCCGCTGACGACAAAATCCCCGACGCAAACCTCAAGATCGACAACAGAATCGATAACCCGTTCATCCAAACCTTCATAACGACTGGCCAAAAACACCATCTCATCAAAATGCTCGATCCACTCTGCGAGCAATCCTTGGTCCAGCGGTTTCCCTCTTGGCGAGAAGTGCACAACAATTGGCGTACCCCCTACTGCAGCCTTAGCAGCCTTAACCGCTGCCAACATTGGCTCGGCTTTGAGTACCATTCCTGGGCCGCCGCCATAGGGCCGATCATCAACCGTACCATGTCGATCCTCAGCAAACTCCCTCGGGTTCACAACCGTTAGGGTGACCAAACCCCGTTCAAAGGCCCTGCTCGTGACGCCGAAGTCTTGAATCGAATTGAACATTTCAGGCATCAAAGACACGACGGCAAACTTCATCAGAAGTCCTTGGACCAATTAACGAGGATTGAGCCGCTTTCAAGATCGACCTTCAAAATGAATTGCGGCTCGACATACGGAATAAGCCGCTCAAGGCCATCAACACTGTCGGCAAAAGCCTCGACCACTAAAACATCATTCGCGCCGGTTTCAACCAAACGCACGACTCTACCAAGGATTTCACCTTCTGTATTAGAAACCGTTAGACCCATCAGCTGGTGCCAATAGAACTCGCCTTCTGGCAACGCCGGAAAATCAGTTTTTTTGGTCCAGATGGTCGCCCCGACCCAGGCCTCCGCCTGATTTCGATTATCAACATCTTTGAAACGCACTTGAATTTTTTTGCCCTGTTGGCGGACTTCCGCAACTTCTACAGCTGTCAATTTGCCGTGTTGCCGGACGTGCCAGGGATGGTACCTAAGAATTTGCTCTGCGGGATCGGTGTCAGAAAACAACTTAATCCATCCCTTTACACCATGGACCCCGACAACTGAACCGATTTGGATCAGGGCGTCCTCTGAGGCAAGCAATGGATTAATCTCGGGTGTTAAGCCGCAGCTTCAGCTTCAGGCTCAACTTGAACGACCTTGCGGTACGCTTTGATCAGCGACTTGACCCGATCTGAAGGCTGAGCACCTTGTCGAGTCCAGTAGTCGATGCGATCAAGGTCTAAACGCATTTTTTCGTCTGAGCTCTTTGCTAACGGATTGAAGAAACCAACACGTTCAATAAAACGCCCGTTGCGACTTTCGCGACGATCCGCAACGCTGACGTAGTAAAAAGGACGCTTTTTGGTGCCGCCGCGTGCTAATCGAATTGTTACCATGTTCTCTTCACCCTTACTTCAATGTCTAAAAATTTTTCTGTACCGCGCCTGACCGTTCCCAGCAGGTGCTCACCACAGACCTTGATTATCCTACGCAGCCCTCACGAACCCAAGTGTTGCGCATCTTTTATTTTCAAAATTTGCCCCTGCAACCGTGACGCCGATTGTCACGCGCTACTTACGCCAGCTCTTGCTCGCCCTGACGAAAATCCTGAACTTTTTAACCGGCCCCTTTCTGAGGGCGCTTATTGTAAGCCAATCGACTGCGGAATAAAACCTTTGAAATGCCAACGGATCGCAACGCTTGACGGGTCAAAAAGGCCGTCTCCAACTTACCTCATCCGCCTAAAACGGACGACTGCCTTGATTCATCATGCCACCCATGCCACGCATCATATTGGTCATGCCGCCTTTCTTACCAAGCTTTTTCATCATTTTTTGCATTTGTTTGTGCTGCTTGAGCAGACGGTTCACATCTTGAATTTCTGTTCCCGAACCGCGGGCAATCCTGCGTTTGCGGGAACCACTAATCAGGTCCGGAAAACTCCGTTCTTTCGGCGTCATCGAGTTAATCATCGCTTCAAGCTGACCAAAATTTTGTTGATCGACCCGCGCCTTTGCCGTTTCGGCCATATTGCCCATGCCCGGAAGCTTATCCAGCATTCCGGTTAATCCGCCCATGTTGTTCATCTGCTGGATCTGATCTCGAAAGTCTGAGAGATCAAAGCTACGGCCCTTTTGGATCTTCTTAGCAAGCTTCGTCGCTTTCTCTTTGTCTATCTTTTGCTCGGCTTCTTCGATCAGCGACATCACATCGCCCATGCCCAGAATTCGGGACGCAATTCGATCCGGGTGAAATAATTCTAAAGCCTCGATCGTTTCGCCTTGACCGATAAATTTAATCGGTCGGCCCGTGACCTGGCGTACTGATAAAGCTGCGCCACCCCGGGCATCCCCGTCGGCTTTGGTTAAAATGACGCCCGTTAAGGGTAAGACTGCGCCAAACTGTTTAGCTGTATTGGCCGCATCCTGACCGGTCATCGCATCAACAACAAAGAGCGTTTCAACCGGATCTAGATGCCCATGCAACTTCGAGATTTCTTGCATCATGTCGTCGTCAATCGCCAGCCGTCCGGCAGTATCAACAATCAAGACATCCACAAACTGTCGCTTTGCAGCCTGCAGAGCATCTTTCGCAATTTGCTCCGGCGCCTGATCTGTGGATGACGCGAAAAAACTAAGCCCTGCGCTCTCTGCGAGGGTCTGCAACTGCTGAATGGCCGCTGGACGATATACGTCGGTGCTGACCAACATGACCTGTTTATCCTCACGCTGCTTCAACCAAACGCCGAGCTTTGCCGCCGTCGTGGTTTTACCTGCCCCCTGAAGTCCGGCGAGGAGAATCACCGCAGGCGGTTGGCTATTGAGATCGAGACCCTCTGAAGCGCCGCCCAGCACTGCCACCAATTCTTCATTGACGATCTTTAAGAAAGATTGCGCAGGCGACAAACTCGCACCGACCTCAGCGCCAATCGCCCGCTGCCGGATTCGGTCCATAAAATCCTGAACTACAGCCAGGGCAACGTCAGCATCGAGCAACGCCAGACGGACCTCGCGCAAGGTTTCGGCAATATTCTCTTCTGATAACGTCTTTTTACCGCCAATTTGACCCAGCGCCGCGCTGACCCTGCGGGTTAAATTATCAAACATAGTGTTGTACCTTATTTAAAGTTGTTCCAACTATTTATCTGGACCCATCTAATTTCTGTGTTGCCCGCGACAAACTACTCCTCGCTGCCGCTCGGCGTTAAACTAATCGAGGCAGATCACCACCTAATGGCGAGCAGCCTCTGTATTTGGCTTAGAAACATCAGAGCAACGCAAGAAGATCGCAGCTGACAGCAGAGTTTAATCCGAGTAACTGATATTATAGACCAAGAACTCCTCAAAGGGCTTACGATGAGCGAAAGCTTCCAAACATCTCCGAGCTTCATACTGCTGGCGCTGCTGACCGGCTTATTATATTTCGCGAATGGCCTCAGAGCGCGACGTCGCGTCCAAAATCTCACTCAAGCCACCAAAGCTGACCTTCTAAGCATCGCCCTCGGGTTAATCGCCTGCGTCGGCCACGGCTTTTTACTCAAGACCAGTTTGTTTCAAGGTGATGCCGTAAGCCTAGGTCTGCTGCCGATGCTGAGCGTCACAGCCTTTGCGATGAGCCTTGTGATTGCACTCAACCAAATAAGGCGCCCAATGAACCATATCGCCCAACTGGTCTTTCCCCTCGCAGGTCTCACCCTCCTAATACAAACCGTCTATACGGGCCACGGGCCAGTCCGGGTCGATGTTGCGCCTGCACTCACCTTACACATTATTCTTTCGATCCTTGCCTATAGTTTACTGGCACTCGGGGCTCTGCAAGCCTTGTATTTAACTTGGCACGACCAAAGAATGAAGAAAAAACAATCCGGGGCCGCCTTATTTCTACCCATTCAAACCCTCGACACCCTTCTATTTGAGTCGATTTGGATCGGTTTAATTGCCTTAACCCTTGCTATCGGCACGGGCTTTTTATTTATGGATTCGCGCGCAGTGCCCGGGCTTATTCATCACACAATCCTAACCGCTATGGCCTGGCTGGTTTTTGTGGTCCTACTCTGGGGCCGATATCGGCTTGGTTGGCGAGGCAGCCTGGCCGCAGCTTGGACACTGCTTGGCTTCCTCTTGCTCGCGCTTGGTTATTTTGGCAGCAAGTTTGTGGTCGAAGTGGTGCTTTCATAAAACTGCGGCCTTGACACGAAAGGGACCGATCCGCTACAAGGTCTTCTTAATACTATAAGGCTCGACTCATCTTGGACGCCCCATCAACAGGCACACTACTTACAGCTGTCATTTGCCTCGTTTTTTTATCCGCTTACTTCTCTGCCTCCGAAACCGCCATGATGGCGCTGAACCGGTATCGGTTGCGGCACTTGGCGAAGAAGGGTCATCGAGGTGCGAAACGCGCCGCGCAACTCCTTGAGCGCCCGGACCGTTTGCTCGGCGTCATCCTAATTGGCAATAACTTTGTAAACTTCTCGGCAGCATCGATCGCAACGTTGCTCGCGATCGAAATTCTCGGAGAAAGTGGCGTCGCCTGGGCGCCTGTGATTTGCACGTTTATTTTTCTGATTTTCGCCGAGGTCGCGCCTAAAACCATTGCGGCGGCTTTTCCAGAGCGCATTGCATTACCTTCGTCCCATCTGCTGCGAGTGCTCTTATTCTTGTTCTATCCTTTGGTCTGGCTGGTCTCAGCCCTCTCCAATGGCTTGTTGCGTTTGTTCGGCATCAATCATCTGGCCTCACAGAATGACCACCTCAGTCGTGAAGAACTTAGAACCTTGGTTTTCGATGGCGCAAAAATCGCATCCCAATCTCAAAATATGATGCTGGGCGTGTTGGATCTAGATCAAGTATCGGTCGATGATATCATGGTGCCTAAAAGCGAAATTATTGGCATTGACCTTGATGACGACCTCGACACCATTATTCAACAGCTCCGTAACGCCCAACACACTAGGCTACCTGTTTTTCATGAGAGCATCGAAAATATCGTTGGCATCTTGCATGTCAGAAGTGCGATTCGATTTTTATCAAGTGAGACGCTAACCAAAGCCGCCTTGCTGCAGGAAATTGATGATGCGTATTTCGTGCCTGAGAACACCTCACTGCAGACCCAAATCAGACACTTTCAAAAACGGAAAGAGCGCATCGGATTGGTCGTTGACGAGTATGGAGACATTCAAGGCATTGTAACCCTAGAGGACATCCTTGAAGAGATTGTCGGTGAATTCACGACCGACCTTGCCGCCGCGAGCAGCGATATTCATCCCCAGGAAGATGGTTCATATTACGTTGATGGCGGCGCAACTATTCGCGCGATTAACCGTGCACTGAACTGGCAATTACCCTCTGAGGGGCCAAAAACACTGAACGGACTCATTACCGAAACACTGGAAACGATTCCGGAAGCGCCAGTTTGCTTGACAATCACAGGCTATCAGATCGAAATCATTCGCCTTAAAGGCAATATGATCGTAACCGCCAAACTCTTCCAACGTTTAGACATTGAACGCTAACACTGCGCCAAGCAATCCGTCCATCCCCGGCGCTTGAGACTAGGCGCTGATTGCGCGCGCAATGGCCTCCTTCGTTTGATCGCAAATCGATTGCAGCGAAGCCAAGTGGTTTTTTAACGCAGGTCCTTCTTTGGCCTTACCCGCTAGCTCGAGCTCAAGGCAGAGGTCTGCCAACGTGTGAGCTCCGACCGTGCGGGCAGAAGACTTTAGCTTATGGGCTTCACCTCGAACCCCTTCGAAATCATCAACATCAAACCCAGACAACATCGCCGCGATGCCCTGATCGAGTGACGTCACAAACTCTCCCAGCAGCTGATTGAGCACTTCGACGTCATCACCAAACAAGGCATTGAGTTCTGATAGATCCAAAACAGAAGATGCGTCGCTGACCAAATCAGCCTCAGCGGGCGACTCAGGCGTAGTACTGATCAATTGACCGGACGCTGCAGACGGTGTGTCGATTGCAGCATTCTGGTTCTGATCAGCACTTGGCAAATAGGTTCTCAACACCGTCTGTAGCGCACCGATTTCGAGCGGTTTGGATAAGTAATCGTTCATACCTGCTTCAAAACAGGCGGCTGCAGCCCCATCCATGGCATTGGCGGTAATCGCGACGATGGGCAACGGATTGCCCGAGCCGACTTCCTCTTGACGAATCCTGCGCGTTAATTCGTAACCATCCATATTGGGCATATCGCAATCTGTCAAAAGTAAACCAATTCCACCCAACCGGATTCGGTCCAAGGCCGCAACCCCATCGTCGACTAACTCGCAGGCCAGACCGAGGGTGTTGAGTTGTCGACGAATAACCTGTTGATTTACCGCATTATCTTCGGCCACTAAAATTAGGAGCCCCTCTTGCGCTGCTTCTGCCGCTGTCATTGGTACCCAGGCATCTTGGAGCACCTCCGCCATTTCGGTTTCGGTCACTAGCCCATCGCGTCCAACAACCCGTGCTGCGGCCGACATCAATTCGCGCCGCCTAAACGGGTTACTACTGATCAGCGCCAATCGATCATTGACCAAGCGCAGCCGCTGTCCCCGACCCGCACTAAAAAAGATCCATCCTACCGGCTGTGGTAAGGCGTTGGCTTCGACTCGTCGCCATATCGCTTCTTGCTCAGCCCGGCTAAAGCTATCCGATAAAATCACTACCGGGATCGTTGAAACCGCATCCAATGCCAGCGCCCTTTCCAAATTCATAGGGTCCACAACCGCATGGCAATTGGCGCCGAACGGCGTTAACACGCCACTGACTGATTCAAAGCTTCGCTGAGAGCGACTCATATAGAAGATATCGACCCCAGAGAGATCCACAGCGCCGTGCTCAGGTGCGACCTCCGGTGACTCAAGCAATCGAAGCTCTATTTGAAACTCCGCGCCCTGCCCCAACTGACTGATGACCTCAATGCGACCCTGCATGACCTCGACGAGGCGGCGGCAAATTGCAAGGCCCAATCCGGTGCCGCCATAAATTCGGCTAGTGGATTTTTCAGCCTGAGCAAAATCTGCAAATATATTTTTTTGCGCATCAGCAGACAAGCCAATCCCTTGGTCAACAACCCGAATCAAAACATCGCAGTAGTCGCCGGCTTGACGCTCCAGCAGCTCAATACGCACGACGATCTCCGCCGCCAAAGGCGAAAACTTAATGGCATTACCAACCAAATTAACCAAGATTTGTCGCAAGCGAAGGCCATCTAAGAGCAAATTACTGGGAACCGCAGGGTCTTGAATTAAGATAAGGGATTGCTGGTTCTTCGCCGCATTGGCGGCAATGACTTCCAGCGCACTTTCTGAGACCTCAGCGAGATCTGAGGGCGACATTTCTAACTCGATTCGCCCAGCCTCAATTTTGGAGATATCCAAGATGTCGTTGATTAATGACAGCAGGGCTTTACCGGAGTCCTGAATGGTCGCAACCATTTCTTTTTGATCTTCGCTTAACGGACTGCGTTTCATCAAATCAACCATGCCTAAAATTCCATTCATAGGCGTTCTGATCTCATGACTCATACTGGCCAAAAAATTGGACTTCGAACTCGCTGCAATCTCAGCGTTTGCAATGGCTGCCTTGAGCTCTGAGATATCAACCACGGTAATAATCTGATCACCCGCAGGCAAACTTTTGATTGTCACTCTTACACAGCGATGGTCTTTCAACTCAAGATCCTGCTGCGCAAAGCCCGCAAGACTTCCCTGCTCAAACCAGGCTTTTACGGCCGCTTTATCAGCACCCGTCGGTGCTAGGATGAGCTCCTCATCAAGCATCGCATCGATCACGAGCATCCAATCCACCTCGGGACGCAGCATCTGAGCAACTTCCGGGAAAATTGCCCTAACCCTTCGATTTAAAAAGCGAATCGAAAGCGACGGGTCCACTAAAATATAGCCTTCCGAGAAATGCTCAAGGGCCAGGTTCAGATACGTCTGGGCCTCACCCAATGAGGCCGATTTTTGGTTCAATTCAGACTCGAGTGTTTTCTCCGAATCTCGAAGAGCGGCTTCCCTCTGGCGTTGCTCGGTCACATCAAACATCATCAAAACTCGAGTATTCTCGCCGCCAATGGACAGCATAGACGGTTGCGTTACAATCGTAATCGTCTCGCCGTCAGGCTTCACGATTTCGTATTCTCGCTCAGCCAGTTCGGGCTCACTACCCACCTTTTGTGTATAGGCCGCACTCGCCTGCGTCATAAACGTTGACGCTGGCCGGTCTTTTAATTCGAGGAGGCTGCGGTCTAATAATTGTTCTGCCGCCGGATTTACACTTAAGATCACTTGGCGACGAACAACAACTGAGGCAACTTTGCTTGATTGAAACCATTTCCAAAAACTGTCGTCACCCAATTCTTCCGAAGGCGCAGGCGTTGCAGGTGATGCTGTCTGCTGAGTCGACGTTTGTTCTAACACCTGGGCGATTTTCTGATCAATCCGACGGCTCATTCTGTAAAGCACAAGCAACAGCGCAATGACGCAAACCACTAAGACCCATTGAGCATCCATCGGCGCACCTCTCATCGAAATCAGTTAAGTCCGGTCCAACTCCGGATCCTCACAGCAACCAAACAGCCCCTCATGTTGAGCCCATCAAGCCCGCTGCAAAGCGGGCCCTCATTCGCTGTCAGGCCCCATGCTTTGCACCATCAAAGCTGCCGAGCACTACCCCCGGTGATCGAGCTTATAAGCCTGCGCCAGGTGACGCGTAATCACGCTCGCTTTAGCGCCATAGCCTATTCAAAGCCGCGATGATGGATTTAAAGGCTGCCGTGGTTGTGTTTGGGCTAATCCCTACACCGAAGCATTTATTTGCTTTTGAGTCGGCAATCTTAATGATACTGATCGCCTTCGCTTGACTGCCCTCATTAAGGGCATATTCTTGATAGTCCACCACGTTGATGGACTCGTTCAACGTTGAGGTCAGCGCGTTCACAAAAGCATCAATTGGCCCAGTGCCTTCGCCTTCAATTTTAATTTCGTTCTCGGCCACCTGAACCCGCGCCACGCAATGCTCACGCTCCCCGCCAACGGATCTAACCTCATAGTCGATTAATTGATAGGGTCCCGTCACCTCGACCAACTCGCGTACAAAAGACTCCCAAATCCGAGCAGGCTTCAGTTCGCCGCCATCGGCCTCAGACTCTTTCTGGACCAGCGGACTAAGCTCAAGCAATAGCTCGCGCGGCAGGTGGACATCGAAGTAATTCTCCAAGATAAAAGCAACACCGCCCTTCCCTGACTGGCTATTGACCCGAACCGTTTCACGATAAGAGCCACCAACATCTGCCGGATCGATGGGCAGATAAGGCACTTCCCAGGCACCATCTGAACCCGACTCGACATGATTCATCCCCTTTCGGATTGCATCCTGATGCGAGCCCGAAAATGCCGTAAACACCAACTCGCCGGCATAGGGTTGGCGAACATGGACCGGAATCTTGGTACAGGCTTCAGATACAGCAACGATCCGTGCCATGTCCGTCAAATACAACTCGGGATCAACGCCCTGTGAAAAAAGATTCATCGCCATCGTAATAATGTCGCAATTGCCGGTTCGCTCGCCATTGCCAAACAAAGTTCCCTCGATTCGGTCGGCGCCAGCCATTAATCCGAGCTCCGAGGCCGCAACACCGGTCCCGCGATCATTATGGGTGTGCAAGCTAATCACCGCAGCATCGCGATTCGGCAAGGCGCGCATGAAGTACTCGAGTTGATCCGCATAAATATTGGGCGTCGCCATTTCAACGGTCGCTGGTAGATTCAAAATTATCTTTTTATCCGGCGTTGGACCCCAGGCTTCCATAACGGCCGTACAAATCTCAACCGCAAAATCCATTTCGGTAGCGGTATAACTTTCCGGAGAGTATTCAAGCACCACATCGGTTCCCGCATCCACCAGAGGCTGCGTATACCGTTTGACCATCTCGGTCGCGCGGGTCGCAAGACCAATAATTTCAGGTTGACTCATGCCAAAGACAACCCGTCTTTGGAGGGTTGAGGTTGAATTGTATAAGTGAAAGATCACCCGCTTGGCGCCGGAGACAGCCTCGATGGTCCGCGTGATCAAGTCTTCTCTTGCCTGACACAAAACCTGAATAGTCACATCTTCAGGAATCAATCCCTCATCAATAATTTTGCGAACAAAATCAAAATCAGTTTGAGACGCCGCCGGGAAACCAACTTCGATCTCCTTAAAGCCAATCCCCAAAAGCAAATCATACATCGATTGTTTTTCACTCGGGGTCATAGGCTCAATCAACGCCTGATTGCCATCACGCAGATCTACGCTACACCATCTCGGGGCCCGTTCAATAACCTGATCAGGCCAGGTTCGATCTTTCAGTCCAATGGCCTTAAAAGGCTTGTATTTTTGATAGGGCATGACCTTCTGGTCCGCCAACTTTGACAATTGATTGGTGTTAGAACTCATAGTGTTTGATCTCGATCTATTGGTATTGGTCGGCTGATGCAGCCGATAGATTTCAAACGATGTAGGAATTGGTACTGGCCGCCTACAACGGCAGTCGTAGCAGACCTAGTAAACCGCATAGCAGAAGGGGCGCAAGATCGCGCAGCAGGTTTTCGTTGATGGAGCGCTTTTGCATCATCGTACCAAGTAAACCTAGGAGAACCGTCAGAACAAAATAGCAATATAACCCCGAGCGACCATGATGCCAAGCCTTACCGCTATTTTACACAGCAATCAAACCGTGCTTGTATCGTCGAGAATTATCCACGTAATGCTGGGCGCTCAGCTTTAAGCCCTGCATCTGCTCCGGCGTTAAGGTCCGAACGATTTTACCCGGCGAGCCCATGACCAGCGACCCATCCGGAATGTCTTTGCCCTCTGGAATCAGCGCATTCGCGCCGATCAGACAATTTTTCCCAATTTTGGCTCCATTTAGCACCACCGCATTTATTCCTATCAGCGACTCATCACCGATGGTACAACCATGGAGCATCACCTTATGGCCAATGGTGACCCGTTTGCCGATCGTTAATGGCATCCCAGGGTCAACATGCAATACAGAGCCATCTTGTATATTCGAATCTTCACCTATGTGAATGGCGGCATTCTCTGCCCTCAAAACCGCGTTAAACCAAACGCTTACCCCCGCCGCCAAAACGACTTGACCAACCACGGTGGCACTCTCGGCAACCCAAGTGTCAGTATGAATTTCGGGACTCAAGTCATCCAGCTTATAAATCATCAGTACTCCTTTTGTTCATCGATGAAATCATCAAGTATTACGCGCTATCCATGGGCTTCAATGCAAGGGTTAGAAAATCTAACAAGATCAGCGCCGTTAAACCCCAAATTCGATACCCATCAAATTCATAAATCGGCGCCATTTGAACCACACCTTGACGTGTCAAACGTTCAGTAGCAACTCTTACATCTTTTTCGAGCCAAGCAAGAGGCACCTCAAAAACGTCACTGACTTCATCTTGATTGGGCTGAAACAAAGCCGTTTCCGGCATCACCGAAACGAAGGGGGTGACCCAAAGACCATGCTTGGAGATGAGTCCAGGCAACTCGCCAATCAACTCAATCTGATCTTCTGCAATGCCCAATTCTTCAACGGTTTCCCGTCGTGCCGTCGCAGCAAGATCCACATCGTTTAAGTCCCGCTTGCCGCCAGGGAGCGCCACTTCTCCAGCGTGAGAAGACAAAGCACTCGCTCGAACTGTCAGAACAACGGTGGGCGTCAAGCCTAACCGTATCAAGACCATAACCGCCGCATCGGCTCGATCACGATACTGATCCGGGCGCGGGCTGAGGCGCAGCGCCCGGAGCCTTGATCGCAACAAAGTCATCATAGTGGCTTGCACCGCTGTGAAGCCGGAGCACAAACCTTTATCATTGACCCATGAAATATTGTAGCCAATGCGGCGGCACTGTCGCTCTGAAAACACCCGATGGTGATACGCGGCAACGCTTTGTCTGCAGCCATTGTGATGTCATCCATTATCAAAATCCTAGAATCATCGCGGGATGCATCCCTGTGTATGGCGACCAAGTCCTTTTATGCAGACGTGCGATCGAACCACGTTATGGGAAATGGACTCTGCCCGCCGGGTTTCTCGAAAACGGAGAGTCTATCTCACAGGGTGCCATGCGAGAAACCTTAGAAGAGGCCAACGCCCGAGTTTCGATCGATACGCTCTATACCATTTTCAGCCTGCCGCATATTTCCCAGGTCTATGTTTTTTATAAAGCAAGCCTCCTGGATCTTGATTTTTTCTCGGGCATCGAGAGTCTTGAAACCAAACTCTTCGCAGAGGCCGATATCCCGTGGTCTGAACTCTCCTTCGCGGCCATCACCCAAACGCTTGAGCATTTCTTTTCAGATCAACGTCAAGGCGTCTTCATCACTCGCGAAGCCACCATCGACCCACGGCCAAAAACGGCTTAGCGCAACCAAGTTGCCGCCGATTTAAACATCATCGCCCAAGGGCTCAAATCACCCAAACCTTGCGGCCGCCAAGACCATTGAGCTCCGCGGAAGGATCTCTCTGGATGCGGCATCATGGCCGTAACTCGGCCATCCATGGACGCCACCGCCGTTAATCCACCGGGCGAACCATTCGGATTCGCCGGATAGCGCTGAGTCGGTGCGCCATCATTACCAACAAACCGCATCACAATTTGTTGCTTAGCAGCGAGCTGTATCGCTGCTGCGTCCGACAGTTCGGCACGCCCCTCACCGTGGGAAACCACAATCGGTAAAAAGGCGCCCTCCAGGGCTTTTAGCAGCAGACTGTTACTGGGCATTACTTCAACCATGGAGAACCGGGCTTCAAACTGCTCTGAGCGATTTCTGACAAAGCGAGGCCAATTCTCAGCGCCAGGAATAAGATCCGATAGTTGAGACAACATTTGGCACCCGTTACAAACCCCTAACGCCAACGTATCAGGACGATGGAAAAAAGCCTCGAACTGATCAGCAATCGCCGCGTTCATCAAAATACTTTTGGCCCAACCGGACCCAGCGCCTAAAACATCCCCGTAGGAGAATCCGCCGCACGCTGCGATCACCTGAAAGCCGTCCAAAGATCGACGACGACTAATCAGATCACTCATATGCACATCGACGGCGTCAAAGCCTGCGGCCGTAAACGCGGCTGCCATTTCAACTTGACTGTTAACACCCTGCTCGCGCAATACCGCGACCTTCGGTTTTACGCCTAGATTGACCATCGGCGCTAACAAAGCATCCGCCACGCCTGCTGGCAAACTCATGTTCAGCCCAGGGTCGGCATCATCTGTAAGCGCTGCGTACGCCTCCTCAACACACTCAGGATGATCGCGAAGCCCCTGCAATTGATAGCTAACCGTCGACCACAGCTGGGCAAGCGCGCCCCGCGCAAAGGACGCGACCTGTCGAGAATCTTGGAAAATCTGAACCTGCTGATCCGATTGCGGCGCGCCCAAGTCGAACCAACGCAAGCCTCGAGCATGCAGGCTTTGCGTCCACAGATTGAGACTTGCAGACTCAATCTGCAGCACAACCCCAATCTCTTCATTGAAAAGGAACGGTAATAAGGATTCGTCCTTTGGCACCTCGAGGGTTAATCCACAATGTCCTGCAAACGCCATCTCAACTAACGTCGTGAACAACCCACCATCGGAGCGATCGTGTAAGGCGAGGATCGTAGCGCGCAGCGCTGGATTTTGAAGGACCTCCCACAAGGCTTTGAGGCTTGTAAAGTCCTGCGCATCCGGCACATCGGCATCCATGCACGAAAAACATTGTTGAATAATCGCGCCGCCAAGCCGCCGATGCCCGCCAGGCAATTCTAAAAGGATCAAACGGCTAGGCCGTTTTGAGAGCTCAGGGGTTAAGGTCTGAGCAATGTCTAGAACCGGTGCAAATGCGGAAATAATTAAGGACACGGGTGACGTGACCTGTTTGTCCTCACCGTTTTGGCGCCATTTTGTCTGCATCGACATGGAGTCTTTCCCCACTGGAATGCAGATACCCAGCGCAGGACACATTTGCATCCCAACCGCCTCAACGGTCTCATAAAGGCTCGCGTCCTCGCCAGCATGACCACTGGCGGCCATCCAGTTAGCCGACAGCTTCACTTGACTCAAAGCACCAATACTCGCTGCCGTCAAATTGGTTAGGGCCTCCGCCACAGCCATCCGACCTGATGCCGGCCCATTAAACACAGCAAGCGGGGTTCGCTCCCCGAGCGCCATGGCTTCGCCCACGCAGTCTTTGAAGCCCGCAGCCGTGACCGCCACATCCGAAACCGGGACTTGCCACGGCCCCACCATCTGATCCCGGGCCACTAACCCCCCAACACTGCGATCTCCAATGGTAATTAAAAAGCTTTTGCTGCCGACACTGGGGTGAGCCAACACCCGCTCAACCGCCTCATCGAGCGTCGCGGTTAGTGGCATCCTTGGCGCATCGCGCTTGATCTTTGCTGCCCGTTTATGCAACTTTGGCGGCTTGCCAAACAACACCGACATCGGCAAATCAACCGGTTGATCTTCAAACAACGGATCCTCAACGGTCAGATGCGGTGCTTGGACAGCTCGCCCGACAACTGCAACTGGACAGCGTTCCCGCTCGCACAAAAACAGGAATTGTTGAAGCTGATCGGGGCCAATCGCCAGCACATACCGCTCCTGCGCCTCGTTACACCAGAGCTCCAATGGTGACAGCTTCGACTCGGCACTCGGAATCGCCCGCAAATCGAAGGCGCCGCCACAACCCCCATCTTTAACCAGCTCGGGCAAAGCGTTCGACAAGCCTCCAGCGCCCACATCATGAATAAATCGAATCGGATTGTTAGACCCGAGCTGCCAGCAACGATCAATTACCTCCTGACAGCGGTGCTCGATTTCGGGATTACCCCGCTGAACACTCGCAAAATCCAGATCCGCGTCACCCGTGCCCGTTGCAATCGATGAGGCCGCACCACCACCTAGACCAATTAACATCGCTGGACCACCCAAAACCACCAACGCGTCTCCAGGCTCAATGGCGCCCTTATCTACATGATCCGGTCGAATATTACCCATACCCCCCGCAATCATGATCGGCTTATGGTAACCCCAACGCTCGCCCGCCAGTGTCATTTCAAATGACCGAAAATACCCTGCCAGGTTGGGGCGCCCAAACTCGTTATTAAACGCTGCCCCCCCAATCGGGCCCTCCAGCATAATGGCTAAGGGCGACGCAATTCGGGCAGGTAAGCCAAAGTCTGTCTCCCAAGGCGCAGGAGCGTTGGGGATTTTCAGATTAGAAACCGTAAACCCAATCAAGCCAGCCTTGGGTTTTGAACCACGGCCCACAGCCCCTTCGTCCCGAATTTCCCCGCCTGCCCCTGTGGCGGCGCCAGGGAACGGCGCAATGGCCGTTGGATGGTTGTGGGTTTCAACCTTCATTAAAATTGGTGTTTGCTCAGCCCGATACCCAAAAACACCGGTTTCAGGGTCTGGATAAAATCGATCAGAAACCGATCCTTCAATCACCGAGGCATTGTCACTATAAGCGCTTAATACCCCGCGGCCTGCAGTTTCATCATAGGTATTCTGGATCATATCCATCAGACTGTGAGCGCGCACCTCGCCATCTACAGTCCAATCGGCTTTAAAGATTTTATGCCGACAGTGTTCAGAGTTTGCCTGAGCAAACATCATTAATTCAACGTCGGTTGGGTTTCGGTCCAGATTTTCAAACGCAGCTTTCAGATAGTCAATTTCATCCTCGGCCAGCGCCAACCCTAAGTCCACATTGGCGCGCTCAATGGCGCCGACACCGGTTTCCAAAAGGGCAATAGCCTTACCAGGCTGCGGCGGTAATCGCTCAAACAATTGCTGGGCTGCTGAACGCTCGGTTAAGACTGATTCCGTCATAGGATCAAAGAGCAGTGCTGCCAGGGTTTCCTGATCCGCCTTGGACACCGCCGCGGCGCCTTCAATCGAGAACGCATATCGGATCCCGCGTTCTAAGTGCTGCACCGCTGTGAGCCCACAAATGTTCGCAATTTCAGTCGCCTTTGAGCGCCAGGGTGACAAGGTTCCGAGCCGAGGCACAACAAATAACTCAAATCTGGTTAAGCGCGGGTTTGGCTCAACGCCTGCATCCAATAGCGCATTAAGCTGTCCCTGCATCTCACTCGTCAGGTTGCTTGAGGTCTCCAAAAAGTATTCATACTGGGTCTCTTCTAAAACGAACGATAACCCCGACGTTTGGATTTTTGCTTGGAGCTTTTCTGTTCGAAATGCTGAAAGCGCCTTTTGACCAGGTATATAAAGCATGCTGTCGCCATTTAGAGAAAAACCTTATTATAGCCGCGCTTTGCCCACGGTCACATGACTTGCTGCAATCGACCGCTCAAAAAGGGGATAAATTATGACCGAGACCCTCATCCTCCCTGAAACACAGGATCGTGCCAAGTGCTATCAAGCGCTCATCCCTCAAATCGAAGTCCTGATTCAAGGTGAAGACGATCTGATTGCGAGTCTTGCCAATACCGCCGCGGGCCTCTTTCAAGGCTTAAACGTGCTTTGGGCTGGCTTTTATCTGGTGAAACACGACGAGTTGGTGCTTGGGCCGTTTCAAGGCCCCATCGCTTGCACCCGAATCAAGCAGGGCCAAGGCGTTTGCGGGCAAAGTTGGGCACAACGCAAAACCATCATTGTTGACAACGTTGATGACTTTCCCGGGCACATCGCCTGCTCAAGCGCCTCGAAGTCGGAGATCGTGGTCCCAATCATTGTGCAGAATCAAGTTGTTGGCGTGCTCGATATTGACAGCATTCACTTCCAAAATTTTAGTGACATTGACCGGGTAGCGCTGGAGGATCTCAACCGCGTCTTGTCGACAAAGTTTTAAGCCCCCGGCGGGGCTTGTCGCTTAGCCTTAAAAAAAGCCCTGAGCCGCGACGAACTCGCCTCCGCTAGGATACCCCCTCGCGTTACGACCTGATGATTCAAGTACGTTGATTCAAAAAAACGTTGTTGCGAGCAGACCGCCCCTGCTCTGGGCTCACTGGCGCCAAATACAAGTGTTTGAAGACGCGCATGAACCATCGCACCGGCGCACATCGCACAAGGTTCTAAGGTGACATAAAGGGTTGCCGGCACGACGCGATAGTTTTTGAGCTTTTGAGCGGCCTGCCGAAGCGCTACTACCTCAGCATGCGCTGTTGGATCTTGATCGAGGATCATTCGATTATGGCCACGACCAATGATGACCCCGTTTGAAACCACCACCGCCCCAACCGGGACCTCCCCTAGGCTTTCAGCCAAGGCAGCCTGTTCAAGCGCGAGCCTCATGAAACCTTCATCTCGCACCAAGTCACTGACCCGGGTCGCGTCTGCTTTGTTGTCGACTTTTTTAATCAAGACAATCCAACCCCAAACAGCACCCCATGGAATGTAAAAACACAAAAGGTTAACCCACTGGCTAATCCCAATGTCAGGCCATCAAACACCCAACGGGGCGTGGACTTGGGCTTGTCTTTTTTTCTCACTGATGCGGTCAGGGCGGAGGTGACCACCAAAATAAAAAAACAACCAAACATCAGCCAAGCATGCAGATCCGGATTAACAGCCATGTGCGTCAGCGCCCAAAGACTGATCCCAAGGGTCATCGGATGCTGGACACGATACCGCGTCCATCCAGGAACATTTGCAGCAATTAGGAAGAAAAAGGCAGCAAACATTAGCCAAGGACTCAGCACCACCACCCAAGGTATAACGGGGGCCGCGATCGGACGATTCGAATCATATCCCGCAACAATCAAGCCAAGCCCCAGTAGGCTCATCAAACTAAAAAGAGCCATATATTGCGCCGCCGGTAGGACGGTCTGAATGCGCTGCCGCACGGGCTGAATCAACATCAACCCGTGAGGACCGAAGAAAAAGCATAACCCTAAATAGAACATATCGACCTCTTGGTGTCAGGATCCGCCTGCCAGCGAGGCTCCCTTGATTTTAATGTTGTTCTCTAGACACATATTGTTCTAGATTTTTTTAAGCTAACGCAAATCACGCATACCTTCCACGCTCGAGCGTTCATTAACCCTGCCTACAGGGCGGCCCAACAATTACCCGCTCAAAGCACCGCGACTCCTAAGCTTTGTCCTAGCGTCCTTATTTTGGCTCGTTAGCGGGTGGATCGCAGAGCGTCGATGCGATCCCACGCCGATACTTTACCTCGGCACAAGCCGAACACTAGGTTAGCGCCGAGAAATCAAGCTCAGCATCACCTCGCCAAATAAACTGTAATCCCTGGCCCTGGGCGCGGGCTCCTGATCGAGCCTGAAAATGCGCACGCGTTGCCTGAACTAGAACCGCGTCAGTCGGACCTACCAGCCAACCCTTAACCCGTTCAATTTCGGGGTGCTCTACAATAAAAGCTTCCAGCAAGCCCGGGGTAAGGTCTGGCCGTGGAAAAATGACGCGATGTTGAAATAACGGCGCCTTAATGCCCGCCTCAAGGCGTCCACTTTGATCAAAGAAATACTCGGGCGCGAGAGCCGCAGGCAGCGCACCAGATGAAGGTAGCTGACCAATATTGCTTGATATCGATGCCAGAGATGGATGCACCCCCTCAGATCGTTTGGTTTGCAGAACCCAATCTGCCGCCGCGATCTGCTCTTTGATCAAGGGCGACAAATAAGCATCCGAGAGCAATCTAGGCGCATCAAGCCCATCGACTAAAGTGACCACTTTTGCCAGAGCGTAGCCCTCTGCCTGACTTGTCAAGGTCGCAAGACGGCTGGCCTTAGCAACCCCACTGGCCTCGAACACCAACGCACTAAAATCATCCTGCCGCAACCTCTCGAGTTGAGCGGCAAGATCTGCACTGATCTGGCAACAGGCACAACCGTTGGTTAGCGTAAGGGTTGAGCCTTGCTGGCCAGCAATCAACGCCTGATCCACCGCGAGCGCACCCAAGTCATTCACAATGACTGCAAACGGCGCCACCGCGTCGGCAAGCATCCGATTGATCAAGGTGGTTTTTCCCGCCCCAAGATAACCGGCGATCACCGTTAGCGGACGGTCTTCGCGGCGAAAATTGGATGATTTAAGCGGTTTCAATGGGGGCAACTAATCCTTCGAATACGGTTGCAACAACCCGAATATCTTTTATCCGCAATGGATCGACCGTTAAGGGGCTGTCGGACAAGACGGTTAGATCGGCGCGTTTACCAGCTCTCAGGCTTCCTGTGAAAGTCTCAATACCGAGAATTTTGGCCGCATTGAGCGTCACCGCCGCCAGCGCTTGATTCGGGGTGAGGCACTCTGCCGGCCCCATCTGCTCACCTTGAGCGTTGATACGGTTTACCGCGACCCACATATTGAGCAAAGGCTGAGCCGGAGCCATCGTAAAATCTGAATGTAGCGCCGTCGTAATGCCGGCATCGAAACAAGTTTTTAAGCGCCCCATCGTCGAGGCCCGTTCATACCCCACAGACAACTCCGCGTAACGTCCTGACAATTCGTGTAAATAATAAATATTCGCCGAGACCGATGCACCCAGCGCTTTAGCGCGCTCGATTTGCTCGGGCGTCGCATACCCCATGTGCTCCAGTGTGAAGCCATGCAACAGCCTTGGGTGCTCGGCTTGTGCCTTGGCAAGGCCTTCCAGGGCAACTTCAACCCCCATATCACCGGTCACATGGACATGGATTTGATAACCCGCCCGCCAAAAATTTAGAATATGCTCGTGTAGCACCTCGGGCGCCGTGAGCCACTCACCCACATGCCCATCTAGATACCCTGGCGGCAATAGCTGTGCGAGCTGAGAGAAGAACGCCCCATCAGAAAACAATTTCACTCGGGCTCGAAAATTCAATCGATGACTACTATTCGCGGACAAGTCTGTCAGCACCGCTTGGGTTTCCTCAAAACTGCGATTATGGGTCACCACGGCGCCATGCGGAACTTGCTCAATTCGGAAGGGCGTGTCGGCGCGCTCAAAAATCTTAGCCGTTGTGACCAACTCACGCTCAAAGTCGAACAACCCAACGGCCATGTCGCCAATGGTTGTGTGGCCACCCGCGTGCACCACTTGCTTTAATCGCTCAAGACCCAGCGTGAATCGAGTGTCTGAGAGGATATAGGGATTTAACTTTTGGATCGCAAACGCCAAGCCATTTTCGAAAAAACGACCCGTGTCAAAATCGATCTGCGCTCGACCCGAGATCGACGCGTCAGTAATGCCAAGCAGCGCCATACATGCAGAATTCATGTGCAACTCATGGAAAGAACGGTTCCATGCAACGATCGGTCTGTCGGCGTCAATCGCGTTCAAGCGATCTCGGTGCATCGTTCCGTGCCAGAGATCATGATGTCCCCAGAAGATCAGAATCTCGTCGTCGACTGTTGCACTAATGCGCTGCATTTCTTGGTCAAAAGCGCGCGGCGTTAGCGATGCCGGAACCTCGCACCAAGGCAGCGTCCAAGGCATAGCCGTTATAAAGTGCATCGGGAGAATCACCGCAGCCATTGCAGGGTGCAAATGTGGGTCAATAAACCCTGGCACAATCACGCAGTCTTGAAAGGTCTCAATGATCTGATGATCCTCTCTTATAAGCCAAGGCGAAAGGCTCTCAAGGCTCCCCACTTCAAGAATCTCGCCATTACGAATCGCAATCGCCGTTGCTTCTGGCAACGAAGGATTCATCGTGATGATATTTTTAGCGACATAGACCTCGATCATTATGACTCCTTGGTTCTGCTTTCGACGCTTTCAAACATTATCGCTCGCAAACCGATGCGATACATCGATTAAACGATCACCTCACCAACACCTAAAGTGAAGCATCCGAATAAAGGCGCTGGCGCCAGACAACCACTCACCGTTCTCTGTCAAGAACCTTGCTACTCGAGTGGGCCCGCTCGGGCTGCCTTAGACTTATCAATTGGCTGCCCACCAACTTTGCTATCCACCAAAGAGGATGGCGCTTAAATTTTCTTGGCGAAGTCCCGCACAAAATGCTCGACAAAGTTCTCGACGAAGTCCTCGACGAAGTCCTCGCGCAGACGCCCTTAATTAATCCGCGGCCACAAGCTCTGCCAAGTGTGCTATCACTGCCGCGCCGAGCGCGACTTCTTCCTCGGGGCGCTCAGCGCAGACCTTAAGATTGAACATTTTGCATCCGGCCCGGGCATAGGGCGCTAATTGCGCCGCAACCTCAAAAGGCGTCCCAACGGGCGTATAGCGTTCAAACTGTTCAAAAGGAATTTTATAAAACGCTTCCATACCAGATTTCGCCGCGGCCTTCGCCGTTTCAGTACTATCCCAATCTACCCCGACCCAAGGCTGGTAGCCGTGACACCAATCCACCTCACCTCGGCCTATTGAGGCAGCTTCCACCTCGATCATTGCAACCGCTTGGGCATAGCGTTTGACCGAGCACCAAACCCCAATCCAGCCATCGCCAAATCGCGCAGTTCGTTTGAGCGCGGCATCGGATCGCCCCCCCACCAGTGTTGGAATGGCAATTGAGGGTGTCGGCCGAATGACCGCATTGTCGATTTCGAACGCTTGACCCGAAAAAGATACGGTCTCACCTCGCAGCAGCCCTTGAATGATCGTCAAGGATTCATTGGCCCGAACACCACGCTGCCTAGGATTAACCCCACACACCGCGAGCTCGTGAGGATCTTCACCGCCAATACCAACCCCAAATGTAAATCGCCCAGGCGCAACTCTTGCCATCGACGCCAACTGTCTGGCCACTGGCAACGGATGTCGTAAAGGCAATAAATAAATGCTGATCATGACACCCAAGTTAGGGTGCAGTTGAGCAAGCGCTGCGGCTTCAACAAACCCATCAGCCCCCGCACCATTCCGAAAAGAGACATGATCCGCTAAGAATACCTGTGTGAACCCCCCGAGTTCGATCTCGTTCAACAACGCCTGTCGCTCAGACCAATCTAACGACCACAATTGACTGGGCGTCGCCAGTCCAAATTTCAAGTCCATATCGCACTACCTTGTCATAGCGTTACAACGAGTTGCGTCAGAGGCCCAAGGCCTCATCATCCAGCTCCAACATCACCCGACCAGCCAGTTCCATAACCGGCTCGCCCACCATCATATGCTGGGAGGCGACGTGCACATCTCTAAAATGTTGCTGAAGACAGGAGTCTTCATAAACCGAGGTCCCCCCCATCACGGTATACATCTTATCGATCACACTAATCGAGGTATTTACCAGGTGAACAGTTGCAGTTCGAAGGCCGCGACGATCGGTCAGGCTCGCAGGCCCCAGTTGCGCCTGATTCCAGGCTTGCGCAATGCGCTGGTAGAACAAACTCTTTGCAGCGCTCAAGGCCGTTTCTGATTCTGCGAGTTCAATGTGTAAGGACGGGCGCAGTGATAAGGGCCGACGACTTCCCTGGGGCGTCTTTTGCTTAGATACTTCGATGACTTCCTGTAAACAGGCTGTAGCCATCCCCAGACAAATTGCGCCAATGGGGCAGCCAAGCAGCGCAAATTTGGGGAACTGATAGATCGGCCTTGAGGCGTGCGGCGTATCTTCGACATTCCCAGACAATCGGGTCGCCGGCACCCAGACATTCTCAGCAATATAATCGCTAGAACCCGAACCCCGCAGGCCAGATACGTGCCAGTTATCTTGGATCTCAATTTCATTGGGCTTAAAAAACACCCGGGTTAAAGGCGAGTCGCTTCTGACCCGTTCCCCATCGGCATTTACCTCATGAACACCACCCGAAATCCACGCAGCATTACGACACCCTGAACCCCAGCGCCAATGACCATTGACGCGATAGCCCGAAACGCCATTCCGACTTTCAAAACAGACCGTGCCACTATCGGCAAAGACCCCACTGGTAATGACGTTGGGATCTTTCAACATCTCCTCGAGCTGCGTCTGAGGAAGCGCGCCAAATAAGTATTGTGACGTCGCACCAATAAAAACGCACCATGCGGCCGAACCGTTCGCTTCGGCTAACACTTCGCAAATTCGACAGAACGTTTCTGGCGACACCCCAAGTCCGCCCAAATCCTCTGGCACAACCAGTCGATAAAGACCTTGGTCCGCCAATTGGTCCGCAAGATCCTGGGGAAGTTGACGGGCTTCATCGATCTCTCGACGACGGCGCCCAAGCATACCCTGCAAGGTGCTCGCTGCCGCAATGAGTTCGGTCTCAGTTGACCGGGGCACAGTATTCATCATCTTCTCCAATGGATTTTTAGGCCCAAGTACGGGTTCACCAAAGTGACTATTGCCTCACTCTATCATTATTAAAAACGGCTTGGCATTCAAATCCTATACGGTAGGCCTTGCGCCCGGTCGGGCACGCTGCACAGGACGAGCGAATGAAGTTAAGGTATCATAGGACCTCGCGGCGCGGAGCTTACAAGCGGTTAAACCGCCAAGGCCGAATACAACTCGCACCCTATCTTTAAACTCAAGCCGCTGGGTCGACAACCTCGACCTGGTCTAATCGCAACGGATAAAGCACGATGATTAATAGCCAATATAGAAAGCCGTTACCCGGAACCACCTTAGATTACTTCGATACGGAAGCGGCGATTGAGGCCTTGGCGCCAGGTAGCTTTCGCAAACTGCCTTATACCTCAAAAGTGCTCGCTGAGAACCTCGTTAGGCGGTGTGATCCAAGCCTGCTTGACGCTGCGCTAATGCAGCTGATAGAGCGCAAGCGCGATCTCGATTTTCCATGGTATCCGGCGCGGGTTGTCTGCCACGATATCCTAGGACAAACCGCTTTGGTTGACCTTGCTGGATTAAGGGATGCCATCGCGGCACGGGGTGGAGACCCGGCGCAAGTAAACCCGGTTGTGCCGACCCAATTAATCGTCGATCACTCGCTGGCCGTCGAACATGCTGGATTTGACCCAGAGGCCTTTGAAAAAAATCGCGCTATCGAAGATCGACGCAACGATGATCGCTTTCATTTTATTGATTGGACCAAAACCGCCTTCGAAAATGTAGACGTGATTCCGCCGGGTAACGGCATCATGCACCAAATTAATTTGGAGAGAATGTCACCGGTCGTCCACAGTCAAGACGGTATTGCCTTTCCCGATACCCTCGTCGGAACCGACAGTCATACCCCTCATGTTGATGCGCTGGGCGTGATCGCCATTGGGGTCGGCGGACTAGAAGCAGAAAGCGTCATGCTCGGACGCGCGTCCTACATGCGCCTACCGGATATCATAGGCGTTGAACTTACCGGAGCACGTCAACCCGGCATTACTGCCACCGACATTGTGTTGGCACTGACCGAGTTTCTGCGGGCAGAACGAGTCGTCTCATCCTACCTAGAGTTTTTTGGGGCAGGCGCTGCCGCATTAACCTTGGGCGACAGAGCGACGATTTCGAATATGACGCCAGAGTTTGGCGCAACCGCAGCCATGTTTTATATCGATGAAAAAACCATTGATTACCTAACCCTCACGGCTCGGGCACCAGAGCAGGTTCAGTTGGTTGAAACCTATGCTCGCCAAACCGGCTTGTGGGCGAGCGAACTTGTTGAGGCCGACTATGAGCGGGTTTTAACGTTTGATTTGTCGACCGTCGGCCGCAACATGGCTGGTCCGTCGAATCCGCATCGCCGGGTCGCAACCAGCGAGCTTGCAAGTGCCGGCATTACCGGCTCAAGCGAGCATGACCCAAGCCTGATGCCCGATGGCGCGGTCATCATCGCAGCCATTACATCGTGCACCAATACGTCCAATCCAAGAAATGTCATTAGTGCTGCGCTGCTGGCTAAAAAAGCAAATGCTTTAGGGTTAACGCGCAAACCCTGGGTGAAAACGTCCCTCGCCCCAGGCTCTAAAGCAGTTCAACTTTACCTAGAAGATGCCAACCTGTTGACCGAGTTGGAGCGCCTGGGCTTTGGTATTGTAGGCTTTGCCTGCACGACCTGTAATGGCATGAGCGGTGCGCTTGATCCTGTTATCCAAAAAGAAGTGATCGATCGCGATCTGTACGCAACGGCAGTCTTGTCGGGCAACCGCAACTTTGATGGCCGAATTCATCCTTACGCAAAACAAGCTTTTCTTGCCTCACCGCCTTTGGTTGTGGCTT
>JABGTE010000271.1 GCA_018647445.1 Gammaproteobacteria bacterium | reverse complement strand
TCCAGCCGGTTTTGAGTTTCCCTACCACTTGTGGCCCGGCAAGTATCACCGGTTTAACCGCAAGCAGTTCGCTAGCGCCGGCCAAAAACAAGGTCCCGCGGCTTCAACTACCAGGCTCCTTAACTACCACGCTCCTAAACTATCACGCTCCTAAACTACCACGCTCCGAATCACAGGCCTGCAGTCTTTAACCTCTACTAATCTATCACTCAAGCGGTTAGTGAGCACCCCTCAAGCGGGTGATGCGAAACCACGGCCTGATCCGCCCACACAATTGACTTAACATGGTTGGCAAGATCCTTTATTCTCTTTGTGATACCCGCCAGCAATTAGACTAATGGATTCTAGGCTCGACCTCTTCGAATCAATTTTCAAACGCGCACAACGGATCAGCCTTGAGTATTCGCCCCCCGTTCTGGCATCCGTTTTAGTTCTAGTTCCCGAACAACCCGACGCGATGACGACGCCCATTGTTGAGCAGACCCTAGAGATATTAAACCGTCCCAAAGCAACTACTGTCACCAGCCAGTCATTATCCAACGACATCGATGAGCTCAGTATTAGCAATTTGGTTTTAGATCACGCGCCGGACCTTATCGTACTGCAACGTCATCTGCTGCAGGGTGACCATTCCTGGAACCGGGGCTTTGGTGGGATGGTGCAGTCCCTGATTCAGCATCACGCAACCCCCATTTTAGCTCTACCCAATCAACTGACGAATGCTCGCGAGTCATTCGTTGTGAGAACCGTCGCCGCGGTCGTTGATCAGCCCCTAGATAACCATAGCCTTGTCAATTGGGCTAGTACCTTTTGCGCGTCTGGCGCAACGCTTTGCCTACACCATATCGAAGCCGAAGATCAGTTTGAGCGTATCATGAAGTCAATCGAGCGCATCCCGGAACTTAATACTGAAACAGCTCGGACAACACTGAAACGCGAGCTCATGCACGAGGCTCAGAGTTTTCTCGATCACTGTCAGTTAACCCTCGAACAATACCGACCCGACATGACTGTGCAGTACTCGGTAGAAATGACGCGGGTGCAGCACGGTTATCTAAACTGGATCACACAAATAGAGCCAGATCTGATCGTCCTTGATACGCTGGATGCCACCAAGGCTTTGAACCGCGGTATTGCCGACGCGCTCTCGTTGCAGTTCACCGAACTGCCTTTTTTACTGCTCTAGCATGAACCCAGGAACTTTCAGCATGCGCAATCACCGAGCACCTGGCAGTCGCCCTCTAAGGTCTAAAATGGCGAGCCTGCTCCCCTTTGCATTGTTTGCAAATCCCGCATTCGCAAATGAGGCGGCGCACACGGTCGACCCTTCCGTCACCTGGCTGTTTACCGGCATTTTACTGGCGATGGTTGCGTGTCTCGCCTTTGAGGAAAAATTGCATGCCAAAAAATCTCTTATTACAGGCCTCTTCGCACTACTAAGTTTGCTCATTGCAACAGCGCTCGAGCTTCTGCCCTTTGGGCCAGTCGTCAACATTTTTAATGAATCACTGCATCTACCGGTTTACATTCCCGGGATAGACTGGGAGGTTATTGCCATCATCGTTGGCGCCAGCCTGTTTGTCGATGTCACCTCAAAAAGCGGCCTGTTTTCCTATCTCGCGATCCGGTTAACGAAAGCTTCCAAGGGCGATCCTCGAAAACTATTGATCTACTATGGCTGTATGACCGTCTTGTTTTCGGCCCTTTTGAATAATGTGACGGCAATGATCATCATCGGCTCGCTGACAGGCGTTAGCCTTGCCAAACTCAATCAATCCAAACTATTGCTCGGCTTTTTGCTCACAGAAGGCTTGCTGACCAATATCGGCGGTCTACTAACGCTTATCAGTTCTGTGCCGAACATTATTCTAGGGAATATCGCTGGCATCACCTTTCTTGATTTCTTTCTCTTCGCGGCCCCCTTTGTGGTCATTTCAACCTGGGCGACCTTGTTGTTAGCTGCTCGGGTCTTCAGAATTGAACCCTTGACGGGAGAAGCCGATAAAAGCCGCGCTGAAGCCTTGGTTGCAGGGTTTGATGAATCCGAAGGCATTCCCAGCGCCGCCTTTTTTAAAGTTAGCATTGTGCTCTTTGGACTATTAGTCATAACCTTTTCTTTGCAATCTGTTCTGCCCTTGTTATCAGAATTAGGAATGGGATTTGTCGCTCTGCTGTTTGCCTTCATTGCCCTGATTCGGTTTCGGAACGATGTTGATGCGTTTTATCGAGGAATCGATTGGGATCTGATTTTCTTTTTTATAACCCTTTTCATGCTGATCAACGTCATGGAGCATGCCCAGGTGTTGGCTCTAATCGGCACGGGCTTAGTGTCGCTTTTGGAACTTGGGGACATGGCAAGCAGCCTCGCCTTACTCTGGTCGTCAGCCATCGCGAGCTCCGTCACCGACAACATTCCACTGGCCGCTATGCTAGGTAAAATCTTAGCCAGCATGGGCCTGCCCAGCGATAGTTTGCTTTGGTGGAGCGTTATCTTCGGCGCGAACCTCGGTGGCAACATCACCCCGATTGGCTCTGCATCAACCGTCGTTGCGGTAACGCTTATGCACAAGGCGAATATCAAACTTAGCTTCAGCGGGTTTGTCGCCAAAGCGTTTATCTTTGCAGTCCTTCAGCTGCTGTTAGCGTCTCTTTATCTGTTTATCGTCGCAAGGTTATTTTAATGACAGCGCGCCACCTGGCCTCTGAGTGCGCCTTTGCTAAATCAGCTGCGTCGCGCGCGATAGGGTCAGGCAAGATAGATCGGCTTGCGCAACGCACGATGCATCTTGAATGCCGCCCGCTTTTAGTCTTAACTGCCAAGAAACCCTCGGAGCCTTGTTCACCATGAATTGGTTATTTGGCCGCTATTGCGTTGTTTTCTACGCAACCCTCGCAACCCTTGCCGGAACCGCTTGGCTCTTCTTCGTTGGTGTTTTTGATCCCTGGTTAATGGGTGGCTTGGTCCTATCGAGCCTGCTCATGTTTTTGGGGATTCAGGATTATTTCCAAAAAGGCAGCGCGGTCCGGGCGAACTTCCCTGTTCTGGGCCGACTCCGGTATTTTTTTGAGAGCATCCGACCGGAACTGCGACAATATTTTTGGGAAGACGATGATGCAGAACTGCCCTACTCTCGAAACCAACGGGCAATGGTTTATCAACGGGCAAAATCCGAATTTTCAATTCGCGCGTTCGGATCGATTGAGGCGATGTACAAAGAGGATTTTAGCTGGCTGAATCACTCACTTGCGCCCTTGCACATCGAGGCCAAGGATTTTCGAACGTGGGTTGGGGTTGGCGATCAACGCTACGCCATCTCTTTGTTGAACATTTCAGGCACGTCTTTCGGGGCCTTGTCCCCGCCGGCTATTGAAGCACTGAATCTGGGCGCCGCCCAGGGCCAGTTTGCGCACAATACCGGTGAGGGCTCGGTCTCGCCCTACCATGTTAAAGGTGGCGGCGATTTAATCCTTCAGGTCTCTACCGGCTATTTTGGGTTTCGGGATGCCAACGGTCGCTTGGATCGAACGCTTTTTGAACAAAAGGCAACCCAACCTCAGGTTAAAATGATCGAGATCAAACTCAGCCAGGGTGCCAAACCGGGTCACGGCGGTCTATTACCGGCGGCTAAAGTCACCGCCGAAATTGCACAAACTCGAGGAATTGATGTGGGCGTCGACTGCGCGTCACCCGCAAGCCATGCCGAATTCAAAACACCACAAGAACTACTTCGCTTTGCGGATGAACTCCGGGTGATCAGTGGTGGCAAGCCGGTTGGCATCAAACTCTGTATCGGCCATCCTTGGGAGGTTATCGCTATCGTCAAAAGCATGACCGAGGGCGAACCGATACTGGATTTCATATCGGTTGATGGCGCAGAAGGCGGCACCGGCGCCGCGCCGACAGAATTTAGCGACCATCTTGGCAGTCCTTTAACCGATGCCCTCGTCTTCGTTGACAATACGCTTCGCGGTGCAGGCCTTCGATCCAGAATCAAGATCGCCGCCTCTGGGAAAATGGTCAGCGCCTTTGATATCGTGAAACATTGCGCTCTCGGCGCGGACTGGGTCAACATGGCCCGGCCGTTCATGTTCGCTTTAGGGTGCATTCAAGCACGCAACTGCGCCTCGGGCTTCTGCCCAACCGGCATCGCAACCATGGACCCAACGCGATATCGCGTACTTGATATCGAATCTAAAGCCTCACGGGTCCGGAATTTTCATCAAAACACGTTAAAGGCAGTCGGAGAACTGGTCGGCGCTGCCGGCATTGCACATCCTGTGGATTTGAATCGACGACATATTGTAAGACGTTTGTCCGGAAGTGAAATCCTACTCGCAGACCAAATTTATCCCAAGGTCCTCGACAATCAATTGTTTACCGATGAACCGATTGCCGACCCACGTCTTGCCGTTTATTGGCACCGCGTTAGCGGGAGAAGTTTTGCGGCAGACGACCCGCAGCCAGAAGCCGCTGATCTACAAACCGGCGGGACCTGAAGACCGGCTTCTAACAATGCTCCGACAGCCCTTCAATAATGAATGCGGCTTTTGTTACGTTGCGAGCGCCTCGAGGCATGCCCAATCTAGACGTCCAGGATTGCCACCAGCGTCGACCGGCTGAAGGCATACATGATCAGCGCCTGCATCTTGATGCGCTTTAATTCGATCCTGGATGTCCGCAATGCTTCCCCATGCGAAGGTGGTATCAATAAACCGATCCGTCAGATCATTGATGTCGGCTTCAGTGAGCCCCATCCGCAACCAGTTATTGCGATAGTTCGGCAATCCTTGATAAATTTTGGCATTGGCGCGTGCAGCAGTGCGCGCCTTTTCAGGGTCAGATTCAAGAATAACTTTCTGCTCAACGCACAATAGGGGCCCCGCTCCCATAACGTCACGCGCCATACGTGTATGATCGGGTGAACTAAAGTAAGGATGCGCGCCAGCACTATGACTCGCCGCCAGCTCCAACATTTTCGGACCCAAAGCAGCAATCACCGTCAGCGGACTGTCAGCCGGCGGACGACCACTATAGGGTGACGCTTTCATTTTTTCGAGATACTCTCGCATGGTGGCAACCGGTGCTTTATATTTCAAGCCTCGAACACCTTCCACTAAAGGCTTGTGCGAGACGCCAATGCCGAGTAAAAACCGCCCGCCGGATTGTTCTGCGAGCGTGTTTTGCGCCGCGAGCGTGACGCCGGGTTCACGATGATAGATATTCATAATGCCTGTCGCCAAATTGAGCCGGCTCGTTTGGCTCAACAACCAGGCAGCTGTCGCCACGGGACTCCGTCCCACTGTCTCTGGAATCCAGAGGGTGCCATAACCCAATTCCTCAATCTTGCGTGCCGCCTCTGCCGCTTCCGGAGACGTAAAGCCATCTTGAAAATACCAAACGCCTACTGCACCTAAGTCCATACCCCATCCTTTCTTAAACTGTTCATTGAAATCTTTTTATTTAAATCTTTCTGTTCGGTTCTTTCTGCTGAATTCTTTCTGTTAGACCATTTCTGTTTCGATCCGCTCGTTTGAATCCATTCGTTTGAATCCGCTTGTTTGAATCCCTTCGTTAAAAAGCAGCTCAATCAAATTAACACAGCCTACCAAGCATAGAAACCAGGCCTTTATGGCACGCAGACCCGACCAGCCAAGAACGCAGCTCGATCATCTCTCCTGGAAAGGATTTGTGGCAGTGCAAGCAGCAGCAATACGCGGAACGGACTGCGCGCTAAGCGCGACTCAAGACTACCTCTTGAGCGGCTTATAGCCGATTTCACCGCCACTCTTTTTAGGCTGGGCCGTCTTTTTCTGGCTACGACGCGCTTTGGTTTTCTTACTGCCGGCGGCCTTGCCGGACTTTTTGAGTTTTACGGGTCCACGATAGCTGGCTTGAAGACCCGGCACCTTGCGGTGCTCAAAGCGAAGTTTCAGATAGCGTTCAATACTCGACATTTGATTCCATTCATTGGAACTTACGAGCGTGATTGCCTTACCCACTTGTCCCGCTCGGCCGGTGCGCCCAATCCGATGCACGTGGTCATCGCCTGACTGCGCCACATTGAAATTGATCACCAAAGTAATGCCTTCGATATCAAGACCGCGGGCCGCCACATCTGTCGCAACCAAAATTCCGATCTGACCACTCCGAAAGCGATTCATCACTTGCTTTCGTTCACTCTGGGAAAGCTCCCCATGGATGAAGTCAACTCGAAGCTTTTGGGCTTTCAGGGCAGTCCCAAGCGCTTGGCACCCTTTACGGGTGTTGCAAAAAACCATTGAACGTGGCGCTTGCTCTTTTTCAAGCAGCGCCATGACCAGCTTTTCTTTATGCTTTACATCATCCGCGAGAACCACTTGCTGCGTGATACTGTCATGGCCTTGCCGATGCTCATCGATGGTGATCGACTCAGGATCACGCAACATCCTTGTGATCCCGGGCATCCCTTTGTGGGAGAGCGTTGCCGAAAACAATAGGGTTTGACGCTGAGTGCGACATGCTCGCGCAATGGTCTCCATATCGATCGCAAAGCCCATATCCAACATGCGGTCGGCTTCATCCAGAACAAGCACTTCCAGATCTCGAAAGTCTGGCGTACCTTTTTCGATGTGTTCAACCAAGCGGCCCGGGGTTGCGATGATGACTTCAGGATTCTTACGCAGAGTCGCCGCCTGATGATTGAACGCTTCGCCCCCCATTATCAGGCCGCACTTAATTTGCGTATAGCGTGCCATGGCATCAAAGGTCCGCCGCGTTTGCAGCGCAAGCTCCCTTGTCGGCAACAAAATCAGCACTCGAGTTCCCGATTTCGGCGCATCATGGTCCAGCATTAAATTTAGCGTCGGCAGCAAAAACGCAGCCGTCTTACCGCTACCGGTCTTCGAGCAGACGATTAAGTCGCGTCCGGTCAAGGCAACGGGAATGGCTTCGGCCTGAACGGCAGTTGGTTCGGTAAAGCCGAGCTCGTCTACCGCACGAAGGAGTTGAGGGTGTAATGGGAGGTCGCTGATCACCGCGCCATGATAGCCCGCACAGCACCGTAATTCTTCTCTTTCTTGCATGTTTAGACCTTGAGCCCACCATCGCGATCCCAATCCCCCTAATTTACGCGTCATCCCCGCAGTCCAGACGGCTAACCAACGCTTCGATTTAGGTGCCGTGCGAGCACCCTGGTTTAAAACAAGCGCAATCCGAGGTCGCTAAATTGCGCAACGTCCAATTCAGTGGGGACCGAGTAATAGCTTCCAGTCGCAGAATTTTTAGACAATCTGTTCGGCACTATCCCGCGCTCGCGCTGCTCGATAATCTTCGCCAGTCTCGGCACGGCTTTTCGATATAAGGCGACTAACTGGCTAAAATAATCCTCATTGAGATTCAGTGGCAGCACCTCATCCTCGATCATCGGCCCGGTGTCGATACCAGCATCGACAATGTCATGAATGCTATATCCATAATGAGACTGCTGATGCAGCATCGACCAAAAAGTCGCCATCACGCCTCGATAATCCGGCAATAATCCCGAATGGAGATTAATCACACCAAGTCTTGGCAGGTTGATCGCTAGAGGTTGCAAGATCGATCCAAACCGAATCGAGACCATCAAATCCGGGTGGAAAGACCGCATCAGCTCATAGCCCATACCCTGATTCACGCCGGCAACGGTTGTTATCGGCACGCCCAATTGCTGGGAGAGGGCGCGTTGTATTGCTGGCCAGTCGGTTCCTCCGGGCACGCTCAACTGATCCTGCAGCAAACTCTGCTCGTGGTTTGCCAGATCCTTAAGGGCGCGGGGCACAGCCCGAGGCGCGCCAACCTGCGCTGTCTGTAAAATCTGGACCATTTGGCCTTGGATTAACGGCAATAATCGCTCAAGCGCGTAATAGCTTGGAAAATCTCGATTAATGAGAAGCAATAGCCGCATTAAAGAGCCTGCGACCCAATTGATTTCGGCTCTGGATGGGTTTTCATTTACAACGCTTTTCGCCTCGTGTCAGAATCCATTGATGAAAGCTTTTAATCAAACCTGTTCTCCGCGCTGGACTCGGCTTTGGGCGGTGCTTTGGATGACGCTTAGCCTTGTCGTCATCCATCCGGTTTATGCTGGAGAAGCCCTGAACTCCGCCCTGAACTATCACGAGATCTCCGCAACGTTAGTCTCGTCTGGGCAAATCAGCCCATCGCATATTAAGTCCTTGCCGGATGAGCAGATTGAACTCGTGATTAATCTAACGGTTGAAGACGCCGACCTCAATGCCCGGGAAGGGTTTGAGGTCACCGCTCTGGGCATTGATTACATTCATATTCCGGTCGACTGGAACAACCCTACAGCGGCCAACTTACAACTGTTTATGAGTATCCTAGACGCGGCTGGCGATCGGAAGGTGTTAGTGCATTGCTTTGCCAATTACCGAGCATCAGCATTCCTCTACCTCTATCGAACTCTAAGGCAAGGCATTGCTCCAGAGATCGCACGTAAGGACCTAGACGCCATCTGGCCAAAACCGTCTTGGGCTAAATTTCCGCAATGGCAAGCCTTTATCGCTGAGCGCGCGCCTTGAATCACGTCGCCAGTTACAAATAAAGAACCTTAAGAAACGACGCGCGACGCCCGTCTTTTGATAACCCAGCAACCCACCCGTAGAAGGATCCTTATGAGCACAACTGCCCAAATATTTCATCTAAAGCAGACCCCGCAGGGCTTACCCAATGCAGCCGACTTTGAGCTTCGGGACATTCAATTGCCAGAACCCGGTGACAATCAAGTCTTGGTCGAAAACCTTTACATGTCGGTTGATCCCTATATGCGCGGCCGGATGCGCTTCATGCCGCCCGGCTCAAAACTTTTTGGCGCCGCTGTCGGGCGGGTACTCGCCTCAAACAGCCCGACCATTTCGATTGGGGATTTCGTTCTCAATCCGCATAGCTGGCACAGTCACTTTGTCGACGACGCGAGTGTTGTCACCAAACTCGACCCCGAACTCGCCCCGCTACCCAGTTATTTAGGGGTTATGGGCATGCCTGGACTCACCGCTTGGGGCGGCTTGCTGATAACTGGTGCGTATCAGGACGGTGAAACACTCTTCGTTTCAGCAGCCTCGGGCGCTGTCGGGAGCCTGGTAGGTCAAATTGCCAAAATCAAAGGTGGTCGCGTCATTGGGAGTGCTGGGAGCGATACGAAAGTCCAAACGCTGATCAATGATTTCGGTTTTGACCACGCCTTTAATTATCGAACCGATGACCCTTTAACGGAACTAAAGAAGGGCGCGCCGGATGGTATCGATGTTTACTTTGAAAATGTCGGTGGCCCACAATTAGAGGCAGCTTTGACCCACATGCGCCCCCATGGCCGAATTCCGATCTGCGGCATGATTGCTCACTATAACGACCACGGCGAAGCAACGCCTGGGCCTCGAAATCTCACCGAGACCATCTACAAATTCATCACCCTAAAAGGCTTTGTCGTCTCGGCTTTTGAATCAAAGCGCGCGGAGTTTCAGCAACAGATGGCAGGCTGGATCAAGTCTGGTGACGTTCGTTATGAAGAAACTATTTTTGAGGGCTTGGCCTCAGCGCCTGACGCGTTCATCGGTCTCTTCTCTGGTGAGAATAAAGGCAAGATGCTAGTGCACTTAGCCGATTAAGGCTCGGGCGTTCAGACAAGCCGGTTTGAGTTAAACCCCTGGTTTGATTCAAACCGCCCGGCCCACTAAAACCCATTCGGGATTTCACGTAACCCGACAAATCATTATCAGGAGGCCTTTATGTCACGATCCAATCGGATGCAAACCGCGGCGCAACACTTTATCGACCAAAAGCAGTTCGCGGGCATCGAATGGCAGGTTAACGTCGCCGGCCGGATTTTAACGCACGGGCGCGCGGGCGCAGCCAATGCGGACGATTCCTTACCCATCCCACAAGATGCGCTTTATCGCATCTATTCCATGACTAAGCCTGTCGTGTCAGTTCTGGCACTTATGCTGGTTGAGGCCGGCAGGCTTCGCCTGTACGACTTCCTGCCGAAATTTAATCGCGCCTTCGCCAAGATGAGGGTTCTGAGCCCCGATGGGACTTTGGCGCCGGCACAGCGCCCCATAACGGTTGAGGACCTATTAACCCATCGCGCTGGATTTACTTATGAGTTCATCACCGGTTGTCATATTGCACCCGGCTATGATGCGATAGCCTTGTCAGAGGATGGTGCTGTATCGCTTGATGAGATGATGGCCAAACTGGCCACGCAACCACTGGCTTTTCAGCCAGGCAGTCAGTTTCGGTATAGCGTTGCAACCGATGTACTCGCGCATGTGATCGAAAAAGCGACTGGCGAGCGCTTGGATGATTTACTTCGGGAACACCTGTTCGAACCGCTTCAGATGCAGGATACCGGATTCTGCCTTGACCCTGACCAACAGGACCGCTTGATGCCGATGTTCGGCGTCAGCAACATCCGGGATCTATCGCCTATGAACCCGCCGCTGGAACAAACCCTCACGGCAATTGACGTGGCGGGTATGTACCCTGCTGCGAATTCAGACTTTCGCCGCGGCGGTCATGGTTTGTTTTCATCCACCTCGGATTATCTAAAATTCGCCACCATGCTTTTAGATGGCAAGACCGCAACGGGTGAGGTGATGCTATCTCGCACTATGCTCAAGATGATGCAGGCCAATCGCATTCCTGAGCACCAACTACCGTTAAAAATTGGCTTAGGCCCATTACCCGGCTATGGCTGGGGACTGACCGGCCGAGTGATGATCGATACAGGCCAGGCCATGTCGCTGAGTAATAACGGCGAATTTGGCTGGTCTGGTGCTGCAGCCACCTATTTTTGGGTGGATCCCGCAGAGGCCATGGTTGGCGTCATCATGACCCAATACCTCGGCTCGATTCTGCCTATGTCCGAGGCGCTTCGCACAGCCGCGTATCAGATGTTAGATTAACCAACGCAACACTTTGTTCATTGTCATTTGGGGGAGAGCACCATGGAAGCAGCGCCAGAGGGTTATCACGTTTCGGCCGTCGAGGACTGGGTACGCGCCGAGGTCCCTGAACTCACGCCCCCGTTTCGCTGGACTAGACTTGAGGGCGGTCACTCTAACCTGACCTACCAAATTGAAGATGCACGCGGGCAACTCGCCGTAATTCGGCGACCACCCCAAGGCGAGCTCCTGCCGAAAGCCCATGATATGAGCCGAGAGTGGGCGCTGATCAAAGCGTTGTCGAGCACGAACGTCCCCGTCCCGAAACCCTTCGGCTTCTGTGAAGACCCTGATGTTACTGGCGCGTGGTTTTACATTATGGGCATGATAGAGGGCAAACCCTTATACAACAGCGAGGACACCCACGCGCTAGTGCCGGAGGACAAACGAGAAACCCTAGCTTTTTCCTTCTTCGACGCCTTAGCCGATCTGCACCAGGTCGACCCGGATGCGGTCGGCTTGGGTGAACTCGGTAAGCGAGACTCCTACGTCGGCAGGCAAGTGAAGACTTGGTATCGTTCGTGGACCTCGTCCGTTAGCGGCGCGGAATATGATGATGACCGCGCGCATCATTTGCAGACCTATTTCCTAGAAAACCTGCCAGACCAAGGCCCAATCCGCGTTGTACATGGCGACTATGGGCTCCATAACTGCCTTTTCGGGTCCGATTGCACCGTCGCCGCTGTGGTTGATTGGGAAATTTCGACCCTTGGTGATCCTCTGGCCGACTTGGCTTACGCGTTAAACCCCTGGCCAGATCCCAGCGATCAGCGTCCAAATACGCCGGAAGCCGCAACAAGCCTCCCGGGGTTCCCCAGCCGAGGTGAATTAGCCGCGCGATACGCCCAAAGAACCGGGCGAGACTTGTCGAACCTGCCGTACTATATTGCCTTTAATCGCTGGAAAACCGCCTGTATCGTGCACGGCGTTTATGCACGTTATATGGAAGGCAAGAAAAGTACTGAAGGGGTTGATCTCGCTCTGCTTAAATCACGCATCGACTTGTCCTTAGAGTTGGCCGACGAGGCGATCCAAAAAGCCTGATACCTTGATGAAGCTGTTGGGCGCCTATGACCATAGTTTCTGAAACTGTTTTCAGATGACGGTGAAGCTAAGTTGGGCGTCCAAAAAGCCTGCTACTGAGTGCGATTACCGACCAAAACGCCAAGCTTGAGACAGGTCCGGCACCCCAAAAAGACGAGCCGACTATGACCGTTAAGCCAATCTTGGATTCATTCTCTTGATCCTCGCCCTACCCTTTCGGCGAAGGATGCCGTACTCCGTTTATCCCGGTGAGATTATGCTGAACGCTTACAAGGGTTTTGGCTCTGGGTCTTGGGAGGGTTATGGCGCCAGCATTACAACTTAGGCTTTAGGGCTTAGGGCTTAGGGCTTAGGGCTTAGGGCTTTAGGTCTTAGGTTTTTAGGTGTCATCAGTCTCTCTAATCACCCCTCAAGAAAATCCTACACCGCTTAAAAAAGCCTTTAAAAGAGGGTCCTGCGGTGCAGCACAGAAAATTGATTCGATGGTTAGGCATAAAAAGGATTATGATCTGATTTTAACTGTTTCAATAGCCGAGATAGCTGCCAGCCCAATCTGAGGCGTTCCCACCACGACCCACCGCCAAACACCTCAAGCATATTAGCCGGCAAGACACTGCGATATGGCTTGATGTCATAGCGCTTACGAATATCATCGATAGAATGCTGCCATTCAGCCTCCCATTCAATCTCCATCATCGCCGGGGCTTGCCGTCCATGCCGCCACGCTTCCAGTATTAACTGCAGCAGCAACGGAAAGGCGCGCGGCGTATCGACATGCGCCTTCATCAAAACCACCGCAAGAAACATAGCGGAATAGTTGTGACCAAATTGTGCCAATTGAAAAGCAGAAATTGCGATTTCATGAGAACCGCTTGTGCTGTAGCCGGCGGCCAAGTGCCAAACATCGTGCATTTGCAGGATCCGCACATTGAGGTAGCGCAGCGCGGGCGGCAGTTCGGAGAGCTGAATCGCATCACGATCCAGGACTTCAAGGTCATACCCGTTATCAACGACCATCTGATACAGCGTATACCCTAAGCTATTTTTTGGCGCAGCACCCAGCGCCTTCAAATCCGTGTGCCCCGGTACGGGCCGCATTGCAGCGGCGCCCGCCCCCGGGTGCTGTGCTGCAGCCGCTTCACTCAAATCCCGCATAGTGCTATGAACAGCGCCACCAAGGCCCGCCACAGCCGCGGTAATGCTCATCGCATCAAAATTTTTCTGATCAATGACAGACCAAAAGTCCTGCCAAAAAGAGGGTTCTAACGGTGCACTCGACAAGTTATCAGGCGTCACTAACGTCGAGCTGGCGAGCCCCTTTTTATCCCCGAGCCAGGCCTTGGCCACGGCATCAAATATCGGGGTAATGGCCTGGGGACAAGCGAACGCACACCAACATACCGCCGCTAAGATCTGTTCTCGCCCGATGCGATCCTCCTGACGGACTTTCGCAACCGCCCGGGCAAAGCCCTCATAGTCCGGCTGCCCGACCATGCGTTCAAAAAATTGGCGATTTTGCATCATCCAGCATCCTCTCCTTCTTGCATCTATTAAGCCATGGCTGCCCACCGTCTGCCAAGACGTCTAACCATGCCCTATGAAATCCTAACAAGCGGTATAAGCAAGGATGCTTTCGCTTATCCTTTATTCTCCACCAGTCGTTAATCCCATAGGTCAGTCCTGATCACAAAGCCCAACCGCGAATCGCCTCAATCGGACCTTCATGACACGCCAATCCTTTCATCTATGCCGACCGCAACCGGAACGCTAATATTGATCAGGATCTTGAATCATTCACCCGCGGTTGCGCCGAATCGGGCGCTTGGGGCCTTCAAGGCATTCTGCAAGCCACGCCCGCCGCCCTTTAATTCAGAGCGCGTTAATTCAGAGCGCGTTACTTTAGAGCGCGTTCATCGCGAACCTATAACGACGGGCGGGTCACGGAGTCAGCGACGCGGGCGCGTTACCCGGACTATGACAAGACATTTTCATACAGAATCACGCCCCAAACTAAGACGAACAAGAGTAGCGCCATCAAAACCGCTGCGGAACCAACATCCTTTGCCCGTCCCGAGAGCTCGTTCCGCTCTAAACCGATGCGATCAACAACCAGTTCGATCCCCGTATTCAAAAGTTCAACCATTAAAACAACCAACATCACGCCCAAAAGCAGAATCAGCTCTAGTGCGTCATTCGCAACCCAGAATGCAGCTGGCCCCAAAAAAACAATCGCCAGCACTTCGCATCGGAAAGCCTCCTCGGAGTTAAACGCAGCCCTTAGTCCCCTTATTGAGTGCATCGTCGTTTGAATACCCCGGCGATACAGCAGACCTAACAACCCTTTCTCTGACATGCTGCCCACCGTTTTAAAATATGAAGTTTAGCTCACCTGTAAGGCAGGCCGTGCTTTTGGCAGCTGGCCAACGGCAAACAATTGATGGCACATCCTCGCATAACCCAGCCTTTTGCCATGACGCTCATCTGAAAACAGCCCTTAACCTTGTCCAAAGTCGTCCATCAATTGCAGCCAAGCCAAGCCCAATCAACATCATGCCAATGAAATATCGCCCGTGGAGCTGCTCGCCCAGAATCAGCCAGCCTAAAAACGTTGCCGTGACTGGAACCAAAAACGTCACCAAAACCACGTTCGTCGCACCAGACGATGACAGTATCCGAAAATACAAAAGGTAGCCGATCGCCGTGCAAAAAACACCCAGACAGACCACGGCTAACCAAGTTTCAGAGCTTGGATTGGCAAGCTGATCTGGACGCTCAGTAAGATAGCTCATCGGCAACAGAATGATTGTGGCCGCTGTGACTTGACCGACCGCCGTACTGAAAGGGCTAACGCCGAGCGCTTTGAAGCGTCTACCAAAGACTGATGCACAGCCATAAGAGATCGCCGCACCAATAATGGCGAGTTGCGCGAGGGTTGTCAGGCTCATGTTGAGACCGAGTTCAGTCAAAGCATCGGCGCCGATAAGCACCACCACGCCAACCAGGCCCATCACAACCCCGATCCCTTTCTGCGGCGTCATATGTTCATCCACCAAAAAAGCACCCGCGATCAGCACCGTGAACAAGGGTGTACTGGCATTAATAATGGCGGCGAGACCTGCCCCGATGTGGTTTTGACCCCAAACGATGAGGGAAAATGGGATCACGTTGTTGAGCAGTCCGAGCATCAAAAAGGCGCGCCAGAGCTTAAATGATTTAGGCACGTCATAGCCTTTGATAAGCAAAACAGCCCAAAGGACGATCGCCGCAATACCAACCCGCAGCGTCACTATTGTTAAGGGCGGCAGCTCGCCAACGATCACGCCTATCAGAAAAAAAGAGCCGCCCCAGAGAAAAGACAATAAAAGCAGCATTGCCCAGTCTTTGGCATCCATCCTTTGGTTTATCAATGTCTTGTCTCCCATTCCGATGTTAGACGATGCAACTGATCGATAGGCGAAGACAAGCCCACGCCGCACCCCGTCACCTTATCGGGATTAGGCCCAAGTACTCGCCAGTTTTTCATCCGTAATCGGTTTGCTATTAGCCCTGCTAACGATGCCGACTCAAAAAGAAATCGAGCGTCAACGGCCAAGCATCGGCTTCACGATATTCATGGCCCATCTCCAAACGGCAATCGAGTGCCCGCACGTTTTGTCGTTCTCCAGGGCAATAGGCACGGCAATCAAACGGTGCAGGCGCGTCGACTGGGGCCGCTACCGCGCCAACTCGACACCCGGATGCCGTAGACCAAGCGCGTATCGTCGCACTCGCGGACTCATAGTAATAACGATCGGTTTGATTGCTCGTGGTGGTGACAGCAAAATCATCCCAGGCACCGGGGGGATCGGTTTTATCTTTTGTTCCGGTAATTAAGAGCGCTGGTGGCAGGGATGCAGCCTTAGCCGGTGCCAAATACGATTGATGCGGCAACCCAATCCAAGACGCGATCGCAGCCAACTTGTTGCCTAACCGAGGCTCCAGAGCGACATCCCAGATCAAGTTACCACCGTTCGACCCGCCCATTAAATACAGGCGGTCTGAATCGATGCACTGTTCGATTTCCAGTCGGGTTAATAAGGCCACCAAAAAATCAAAGTCGGTGTGCGATTGCGTCTGACAATGCGTCCAAGCGCAGGTCGTTTTCGATACATTTGACGCTTTACACGACGGATATCGATAGTCTGGCGTGCGCTCAGGATCACAAATTGGCATCCCAGCCTCGGTCACGCCGGTTCCCGAGCCACTGAACGCCCACGAGTTGTTCCCAAAGTCGGGCGCTCCACTGCCAAGGCCCCGCGGCGCGACCAAGACGACACCGCGAGCATCAGCCGTTCGACGAAGCGCATCCTGATCCAAAAAGCTATCCTCATCTCCGCCCCAACCATGCAACAGAATCACCAAGGGATTATGAGCCTGGTCCGAATAGTTGGCCGGATAAACGATGCGAAAATAACGCTCTATTGTCCCCATTTGATGCGCCTGCAAACCATCAGAGAACTTGGGCCTATCGCAACTCGCGTCGCTTAGCAGCGGCGCCAACAAAAATCCAACCATGGCAATTTCTCGCCAGCGTCGAGACGAAAATAGGTTTAAAAACGTTGTCACATATATTCCCATTAGGTTCGCGTTAAAAGCTGCAGCGTGCTGATAGATGACAAAGCAAGAAGGGCCTTATCTGCAGGTCGAACTTTATCCATAAGCGCGATCATACGTTAAATCCAGGACCTGGTAACGTCATCAGACTGCCTGTTAATTTTAGCCTGCCTAGCAACCCAAAACCGCGCCGAAAAAGTGTAAAGCCCGATCTTTACTATTTGGATCCTTCAATCTACCAACGTTTCGCAATCATTTACTGTTGCAGCAGACACCTCGTCTAACGCACGATCATAATCGTTCCGGTTGTTTTGAAGCGTCCTCGCTCGGAGGCCTCCGAGATAACCGCTGTTCCATTGCGCCAGATGTCGTGACCATGACAGGGACTACGATTAAGAACCGAAGCATTAAACGCCAAGTTGATCCTTAAAAACTTTCCCAAGGCACCCTGCCCCTGCTTCCAAACAAGACAGTGATCATGCAGCCTTGATCGCTAGACCGGCGATCGCCGTCGTGTTGTCTGACACTTCAAAAGTGTCCCCCTTTGAAAATTTGTGCCTAACCGGTTCTCTCACCAAAACAGCGTTGCGTCCCATCCGATTAACCTTGTGAACACCACGATTTCCTGAGCTTGAGTTGGTTAATTAGATGGTGCTGCGACATATCGTTGCGCAAGACCCTCTGATACGACAAAAGTTATGGCAGGCATACCAGCACCAAGTCAATGACAGTTATGGGTATTAAACCCGTTTTGGCCATCCAAGCTACGAGCAGGACAGAATTAATGCGAGTCTATCGCCCAGATAATGCGCCAGCCATTGAATAGTCATAGGCCATCTAACCGAGCAAACCGTCAGCCGAGGAAGGCGCCAAGAGGAAACGCTTTATCACCAAAGTAAAGCTTGCTACAAATTTCTAAATTTTTCATTCTGGAACTTATGATATAGGATCAATACAGCTGGTAACGCTTGGGCCTTAGCCCAAGGTTTTAAGAAACAGGACAAGATTCCCAGAAAATTTTTATCGTTACCCTAGGAGCGTAAAATGACCACTGTATTCCTTAGAACAATTATTCTCATCGCCTGCGTGGGCCTTTCTAGTGCCGTGATTGGCGCGGAATCAAACGTAGTCAATCTTTGGGAATGTAGCGTTAACGATGGCAAGACCATGAAGGATGTCGAGGCTGCAAACAGCAAATGGGTAAAATTTGCCAATGCGACTGTTGAGGGTGGCAATATCCAAAGCTACATTATGACCCCTCTGGTCGGTCTATCAGCGACCTTCAAATATGCCGATGCTTACCCCAGCCTCAGCGCGTGGGCGATTTTGAGCGAAATAGATAATGAGGCAATCAAGGCGATTGAAGCGGAACTCAACGAAGCGGCTACCTGCAGCGCTAACACCCTGCATCGCTCAACACCGAGCTGATAACCTTTAGTAAAAGCTTGGTACAAAAAGTTTATTGCTAGAAAGCTGCCCGCAATTGGCGCGCTCTTTGCGCCAACTGCCTGGCCGCTGTTTGCGCTATTGACGGCAAGGCACGGAAGCTCAGAATTTTACAGGCCTTTTCGCGCCGTCACGTCAGTATCAATAGAGATCGAGTGTCCGCTGCATGCTTGCAAACGAGGCGTCAGGGCCGAAGCCGGCGGTACCTGTAATCCAGGCCCCTAGTTGACCGGTCTCGCACCACATACTGTCAGTCCCCTAAACGCTGTAGTAAGTTGGCGATGGGCGAGAAACCGGCACCTCAACGATACCACCGAAAGCATCCCATCCCTGTTTAACATCCGCGTAATCATCAAGTGGTTGCTCGCCTGAAATTTGCCAAGTCATCAATATACGCTCGGAACCTCGAGAGAATTCCAGCAGATAACAATCAGCGGCCGTGTCATGCTTTTTGACAAAAATTGCATCCCCTAAAAGATGGAGGAAAAATTTCAGGGCACTAAAGGCAGGACGGGGTGCAAACCCGTTTTGATCGTCAACCAAGCCATAGCCACGGGCTGACAAACGCCACCAATAGACCTCTTCAACATGACCAGAACAGACCGCTAACGCTAAGAACCGCAGCATGAAATTTGCATAATCTATTTCAGTCTCGCCAGGCGCCTCAAGACGCCATTCCGCTTTCTCGTAAGTGCCTGTAATCGGCGACCAAAGGCCTGCACCCTGAATTGGCCAATTCACCTCAGAGACTATGACTCTGTCATCCACTCGACTCGAGTAATTCGCAATGGCCTTCAAAAGAGCTGATTTTTCAACCGTTGAGAACCCCGCCTGCTTGTTTTCGGGTGCGCCGCGGCGATCAACATACAGTAGATGTGAAAGCCCGTTCAGACGGAACCCTTTTGGCAAGTCTGCTAATCCAGATAAAACTGCTAGATATTCAAAATCAATACACGCTGGACCGACAAAATTAACCATTGGGAATTCCTGACGAAGTTCCAGCACAGGTTGCATCAACACCTTAAACTCTTGGTTCGTCCAGACGCCCCATTTAGATCGGTTCTTAGCATGGGTTACTTCGATCTGGCTGACCTTATCGGCAACCGCACCAATCACCGTCCTTAAGAAGTCTCGCCATGAAACAGGGTTCAAGACAGCTTGACGATCCTGAAGAATTTTCACCATTACAGGAATTTTTTCACGATGTAGTCTTTCGACCAAAGCAATCCCAGTCTGCCAATCTTCTGGCGTCTCGTGGTGACAAAAGCGCAGGAGTACGGGCGGGCTACCCAAGGCTTTCAGTAACGCCCATTCTTGCTCGATATATTCAGCCCGAGGATGCAGCGCGACGCCGAACCGATTCTTCAAGGTCACCGGTTTCGAATAGCTCTCAGACAGCAAACGACGATACTGGCGGTACAACGAGGGGCTCGCAATGACGCCTCTGCATAAAGTTATAGCAATATCGCTGAGGCTACGAAGTCGACGCTTTTCCGATCGGTCTAACACAACGACGGGTTGTGCGGTTTTGTCATCCCACAGCCATAAATCCTTGTCGGAGGGGTAAGGCGAGGCTGGCTGCCCCTGACTCAGACGTTTCAGAAATCGAATTGGATGCCGCCAGCGGCTTCTTCGACGATGGCCCCAAAACCGCTTGCGGGCTTTTTTTTCAAGCAGCGCCAAGGGCTCTGACAAATTCTGATGATTGTTATAAATCATCTTAAAGATATCGAGATAAGCCCCTGGCAGGGCGATCCTGGCGAGATCATGCGCCCGCTCGCGATCGCCTAGCGGCGCCGAAGGATACTGACTACGATTTAAATCAATAAATAACGGAGCCAAGTACGCTCCCGATGAAGACTTTGGCACTAAAATATTTTGATTTCCCAGATCACCATGCATAAAGCCCGCCTCATGCAGCTGACGCAGAGCGGGCGCCACCTCATACAACAGCGCCATCATCCCGTCGTTGTTTTGCTCTTGTTCATAGATCTGTATTAACGCGTCCCGGAAACAAGGTGCCGCTACATGGATACACAGATAATAACTTTCGACCAAGCGACCGTTATCCCAGCGGTCCAACCACGCAATCGGCTCCGCTGTGCCCAATTCCTGCCGATATAAAAACTCACCGGCATTATAGGAGCGCGCCGCTTTAGACTGATTGCGACGGTCAAACCAATCTTTGAAAAAAGACTGCCTGCCAAACACCTTGATCGCGACACTTACAATCTTGCCACCGATCACAAGGTCAGCCTTGAGGACCTGATCATGTCCTTCAGAAAGTGGAAGCACCTCACCTGCATCGAGCCATCTAGGCACCGATGCCAACTGGCCCATCAGTTCCGTCGAATCAAAGCGACTCGAAATGTTGCCGACATATCGGCCAAAAGTCATGGGCATAACCATTTACTTAGACTGGCTAGAAAAACCCAATATTACCTTGTTATGGCAACATGGGTCGAACAGACGCTCTGAGAGACTTCCTGGAACCGGCCGTGTTTTCGCATCGCACAGGCTGATCTCAATTTAATGACCGTTGGGGTGATTCATGCTTAAGGCGGCGCCCCAATGGGATACGCAACACTTAACCTTACGATCGCCGGTATTACCTGTATAGCCTAATCTCGCCGCCCGCCTGGTCTACGAAACCTTCATTTCGTGGCACTCGACCTCAATTTTTTAGTCTGACTAATGATGAACACTGCTCTATAGCCACACAGGGTGTCACCCTACGCGCGGCACTGCTAACCGGGCACACCAAATACAAGTACAGGGAGATATCGCACATAAGAGCGACCTAAAAAACCCGACAGCCAATTGTTAAGAAAGCATTAATTTTCTATAAAGATTCTATTAATTACATAAATTCATTTATTTTGGTAATAAATAACATTTAAGCGCGTATTTTTTAATTCTAAGCTTTATTGTCTCCCCCTCTTTACTGCGCTCAGCCGAATGGTTTAAATCTGAATATATTCAAAAAGTGCTCGCGGCTACCAGCTTCAATGTTGTCTTTAAGCCGGGTATTGAGGGCATTTAAACAATCAAACAATCAAACAGCCAAACAGTAACGACTATCTTGAGGTGTCCCATCCGTAAATTAATACTCATTTTATGCATGATAATTCTGCCCACAGCCGGCCTTGCTGCGAGCGAGCGTGCTTTAGTTTCTTATGCCGGCATCAATCTTGCCATGAGCGTTGAAGACCGACTTACCAGGCTCAACAGCCAGGGATTCAGTTGCAAGACAAGAGAATTCGTTCCTTATCAAGGACATTGGGAGTGTAATCGAAAGAATGCCAACATCATCTTTGATTCCGCGGAGATGTTGATGAACTGTGCCGCATTGCGTAATTGCAACAAAAACCTTGAGGAAATCGCCCTCTCCGTATTAGCAGACAATGACTTCGCTGCAATGAATCAAATAATCTTCTACCCACCGATTGGTAAAGTGCGTTGGCATTGCGGTGAATCAGAAGCTCGTAATCTCAAAGTTTGCGTTCATCAATTGGTGTCCGTAAATCATGAGATGGTCGAGATTGAGCGGGCCAGAGGTGACGGAGAGGCGATAGATTTCTTGTTGAGTAAGCGGCGCCCCCACCTCCATATAACGCGACTGAAAGGTCCAATGCAGCGCCAATTCGACCGGCTAGAGCAGGGGGCGGTAGCAAGCAATCTCGACTGAGCGCTCGGGGCACGACACCCTTGCTAGAAAAAAATTTTGCACCCAGCGACTCATGCTCGCGCCAAGAAACCGATATTTGAGCCCCGCCTCAAACGTTTGAAACTCAAAGCTTGGCGTGCTTTAGAAGACAGCATTCCACCGAAGCCTCCCAGGCACTATCATGACAGTTGGGAATAGACAAAAGTGAAAGATCGATATGAAAGTAGCGGTTTTTGGCGGCAGCGGCTTAGTGGGTCGCGCCGTGCTCGAAGATCTCACGACCGCCGGCATTGCTTGCGTAGCACTATCTCGCCGCCCCCCTGATCTATCCAATATTCACTTCGTGGCACTCGACCTCACTGATTCGTCACAGTGCCAAACAATCGTTGACTCGCACCTGAAGGACGTCACCCATGTAGTTTACGCAGCGCTGTACGAGCAGCCTGGACTGATTGCTGGCTGGCAGAATAATGAACAGATGCAGAAGAACCTGACCATGCTATCGAACCTATTGGCCCCGCTTTCTAAGCATGGCAAGCAGCTTCAGCACATTACCTTATTGCAGGGCACCAAAGCGTATGGTGCCCATGTGGCCCCCATGAAAATACCCGGACGCGAGCGTGAACCCCGCCATCCCCACAAAAACTTTTACTGGCTGCAGGAAGATTTGCTGCGCGAGAAGGCATCCCAACACGACTGGGCCTTCACGATCTGGCGACCCCAAATCATTTTTGGGCATGCCCTGAACGCGCCAATGAATATGCTCGCGGCGCTCGGCGCCTACGCCGCGCTGCAATCGCACCAAGGCCTCAGCCTTAGCTACCCCGGCGGACCATCGGGTGTTATGGAGGCCATTGACGCCGATATGCTTGCCCGAGCAATCCGTTTCGCCTGGTCAAACGACGCGTTCGTGAATGAAACTTTTAACATTACCAATGGGGATGTTTTCAGGATGCAGGATATCTGGCCGACCTTATGTGACATTTTCAATCTGGAAGCCGGACCCGCGGCGCCTCGCTTACTGTCAGAAACCTGCTACAACCAAGAGACAATCTGGGCTTCGATTGTTGCGCGTCACGATCTGAAACCGCACAGTCTTCGCCAAGTTGTCGGGGACAGTTTTTTCTATGCGGACGCACTCTTGAATGCGGGCAGCACCCAACCCCCACCGCCATCATTGCTGAGCACCATCAAGTTGCGGGAAGCCGGGTTTTCTGAATGCGTGGATACCGAGCGCATGCTGAGACGCTGGTTTGCTAAACTTCAAGACCTGGCGATACTGCCGAACGCACGAGGGTAACGAAATTTCAGCCTTGAATTGTGCTGACGTCTACTTGATCGGAATAGGTGCCTGGCTGATGCCACAGAAATGAGGATTATGCTGCTCGTGGTAACCAAACCGGTCGCGGTCTTTTCTACCACAATTAATTACAAAGGCCGTGAGGAAAGAGATAGACTCATCACTTAATCATTAAAATTTTATGATCAAAGAATTTCGACTATGTCATCTAGAATCTCTTTAGTATGGGTCGCAGCCCTCATCCTCACATCGGCACTGCAAATTCAGGCAAGCTTGCTTAATGGCACGGCGACAACGACAAACCTTAGAACAGGCAACTGCAACATCAG
>JABGTE010000218.1 GCA_018647445.1 Gammaproteobacteria bacterium | reverse complement strand
CCCGAAAATGGAAGGTCGACAACTGACCATGGTGTTGGCACCGAATACGAAGAAGAAAGGCAGCAGTGAGGCAGTCGCCTGACCTGTTCGCGAAAGCGAACGCCGAGATGGGCAATACCGCCCCCGGCGCAGCCTAGGTAAAAGATCATCGTAAGCGAAGCTGGGTGTGAAAACATTCAGAAAAAAGCGATGAAGGATTGCCTTTAACCTGAACAATGCGGAGTTCTGAAATGCCAAAACTGAAAACCAGTAGTGGTGCTGCCAAGCGGTTTAAAAAAACTGCTAAAGGCTATAAGCACCGACAATCCTTCAGGAATCACATCCTGACGAAGAAGCCGACTAAACGGAAGCGCCATTTGCGGAGTATGAAAGCCGTCGCACCCAGTGATGTGCCGCTCATTCGCAGAATGCTTGGACACTAAGAGGCGCGTAGCCCTGAAATGTCTCGATTCATTAGATCCTGAGGATTAGAAAATGCCAAGAGTAAAAAGAGGTGTCACAGCACACCGTCGCCATAAAAAGGTGATGAAAGCGGCTAAAGGGTATTACGGTGCCCGAAGCCGAGTTTATCGCGTTGCCAAACAAGCGGTTACCAAAGCCGGACAGTATGCCTATCGTGACCGCAAGGTTAAGAAGCGCATGTTCCGAGGGTTGTGGATTCAGCGGATTAACGCTGCGGCCCGCGAGCATGGTTTGTCCTATAGCCGATTGATCAATGGTTTGAAGAAATCAAATATTGAGATCGATCGCCGAGTGCTGGCTGACCTTGCACTGCATGAGTCAGAAGCGTTTGCAGCGTTAGCCAATAAAGCTAAAGAAGCGCTCGCCGCCGCAGCCTAACTGCCGGACGTGCGAGCTGCACCAACGGACCAGGTAGAGGATTTTCGATGTCAGACTTAGACGCGCTTCGACTTGAAGCGCTCACTGCTGTGGCGTCCGCAACTGAGCTTTCTGAAATTGAAGCTTTGCGGGTCCAATATCTCGGCAAAAAAGGCGCCATCACAAGCCAGCTTAAGACCTTAGGCCAGCTGCCCGAGGCTGACCGGCCTGGGGCAGGTGCGCGGATCAATCAAGTTAAAACCGAAGTCGATGCGGCCATCAATGCCCGCTGGCAAAGCCAGACGGCCATTGCCGAGGCAGCCAAGGTTCAGGCATCCGCTATCGACGTGACCTTGCCCGGCCGGGGTTTGCAGCGTGGCGCCTTGCATCCCGTTTCGCTAGTGCTCGAACGGATCGAGCAATTTTTTCATTCGGTTGGGTTTGAATCGGTTGTGGGTCCTGAAATTGAGGATGATTATCACAACTTCGAGGCACTGAACTTGCCGGCACATCACCCCGCGCGGGCGATGCACGATACCTTTTATTTGACCGATAGCCTTTTGCTGCGAACCCATACGTCGCCCGTACAAGTTCGAACGATGGAGTCTCAGAAACCGCCTTTCCGAATTATTTGCCCGGGTAAAACTTACCGCGTCGATCCGCCGGATCCTTCACATCTGCCAATGTTTCATCAGGTCGAGGGTTTGATGGTAGATGAGCACTGCAGCTTCGCCGATTTAAAGGGCATGATCACTGAGTTCCTGAGAGTCTTTTTTGAACGGGATGATTTGAAAGTTCGATTTCGACCAAGCTATTTTCCGTTTACGGAGCCTTCGGCAGAAGTTGACGTGCAATGTGTACATTGCTCGGGCACGGGTCATTGCCGAGTGTGCTCAAGCACCGGATGGTTAGAGGTCATGGGATCGGGCATGGTGCATCCGCGAGTGCTCGAAATGTCGGGCATTGATTCTGAAAAATACTTGGGGTTCGCTTTCGGTATGGGCCCAGAGCGGTTGGCGATGTTGCGCTATGGCGTGAGTGACATGCGGCACTTTGTGGAAAACGACCTGCGATTTTTGGAGCAGTTCCAATGAAATTTAGCGAGCAGTGGTTACGAGAGTGGGTGAATCCGAAGCTTTCGACACAGGCGTTGGTCAGTCAGATCACCATGGCCGGGTTAGAGGTGGACAGTGTAGAGCCAGCCGCTGCAATCTTAAGCCAGGTCGTGGTTGGGGAAATCCTGTCTGCGGAACCACATCCAAACGCGGATAAGCTGAAAGTCTGTACGGTATCCAGTGGCACTGATAGTCATCAGGTGGTTTGTGGCGCGCCCAATGCTCGGCCCGGCATCAAGGTACCCTTCGCGCTGGTTGGTGCAAAGCTTGATGATTTCAAAATCAAGAAAGCCAAGTTGCGTGGCGTTGAGAGCTTCGGGATGCTGTGTAGCGAGCGCGAACTTGGTCTGAGTGAAAACCACGAAGGCTTAATGGAGCTGGCAGACGATGCCCCCGTCGGTGCTGACATTAATGGCTATCTCCTGCTTGATGACAACATTATTGAAGTGGATTTGACGCCGAACCGAAGTGATTGCTTGGGCATCATTGGTCTTGCCCGTGAAACTGGCCTCATGAACAATTTAGATGTTTGTACGCCGGATATGCAGCCGGTCGCTGCCGCTCATAATGATGAAGTTGCTGTGCACTTGGCGGCCTTAGAAGGGTGTCCGCGCTTTGTGGGCCGTGTAGTGCGGGACGTTGATCTGACCGCGACGACACCCCTTTGGCTGACCGAGAAGCTTCGCAGGTCGGGCATTCGGTCGATCGATCCAGTGGTTGATGTGACCAATTACATTATGCTCGAGCTGAATCAGCCGATGCATGCCTATGATTTAAACCGATTAACGGGCGATATAACGGTTCGAGAATCCACCAAGGGCGAGCAGTTGACGCTACTCAATGGTAACCAGACGACGTTGGCCGCGGGCACTTTACTCATAACCGATGCGTCGGGCCCGATTGGAATGGCGGGTATCATGGGGGGCGCCTCGACCGCTGTTCAATCGGACACGCGGGATATTTATTTAGAAGCTGCTTTTTTTGCGCCGATTGCGATTGCTGGCCGGGCTAGGGCTTATTCTATGCATACCGATGCGGCTCATCGCTTTGAGCGCGGGGTTGATTATCAAGGCCAAGTTCGCGCCATGGAGCGAGCAACCCAATTGTTGCTTATGATTGCGGGCGGCCGTCCAGGCCCGCTGGTAGACACGGTAAACGAAGCAGACTTGCCGCAAGCGGTCGAGGTCCGATTACGAGCGGCTCGAGTCGCGCGAGTGCTCGGTATGGACATCGACGATGCAGACATCGAAAACATTCTCAAGCGCCTTGAGTTTGAGTTTTGCCTTGATCCCACTGGCGAAGATCGAGCCTGGCTGGTTCAGTCACCCTCTCATCGGTTTGATATCAATATTGAAGCCGATCTTATTGAAGAGATCAGTCGGATTATTGGCTATGAGGCCCTGCCTGTGACGCAACCGGTTGCGACCTTATCGATGCTCGAAGCCACCGAAACCCAGTCAAGCGGTAAACGATTGAAGCAGCGGTTGATCGATCGGGGTTACTCCGAGGCCATTAGTTATAGTTTTGTTGATTCGGATTTGCAGCAGCGATTATCGCCGGAAGCAATAGCCGTCGCACTGAAGAACCCCCTGTCGAGTGAGATGTCGGTGATGCGAACGACCTTGGTCGGGGGATTGTTAAAGGCGCTCGTCCACAATCAGAACCGGCAGCAAACCAATGTCCGACTGTTTGAAATCGGGTTGGTTTTTCATCAGCATGATCAGAGTGTGCTGTCATTTGACACCATCGCGCAGCAGGAACAGCTAGCGATGGTTCTAAGTGGTCAGCGATTCCCAGAAGGTTGGGCGAATTCTTCTGACTCGGTCGATTTCTTTGACTTAAAAGGCGATCTTGAGGCTCTTTTAGGTGAGCCAGGGTTAACGTTTCAAGCCTGTGAGATCAGTGGTTTTCAAGTAGGGCAAAGCGCGCGGATACTCAAGGATAATGTGCCTTTAGGCCAGATAGGCTTATTGGAGGCAAGCGTTGCCGCTCAATTTGATTTGAGGGCGCCGGCTTATGTCGCGGAAATTGATCTAGCGCTTGCGCTGCGTCAACACGTGCCATCGGTTCAAGAGGTCTCGAAGTACCCCGGCGTTCGTCGAGATATTGCCATCTTGGTTGCGCGTTCTGTTACAGCTACGTCCGTGCGGTCTGTAATCGAGATGAGTGCGGGGGATACGTTACTGCATTTAAAGTTATTTGACGTGTATATGGGTAAAGGCATTGATCCAAATCAGAAAAGTGTTGGGCTGGGCTTGACCTTCCAGCACCCTTCGCGCACTCTAACGGATGAAGAAATCAATACGGCCATGGCTGAAGTCGTGCAAGCTCTGGAGAGTGAGTTGCAGGCGCAGTTAAGATAGCGCGCGGTAACGTAATCAAGGCGCGGTGAAGGTAAAAAGTATGAGTGCGTTAACCAAAGCAGAAATGGCCGAGCAACTGTTTGAAGAGTTGGGGCTAAACAAGCGCGAAGCCAAAGAAATTGTTGAAGCTTTTTTCGAAGAAATTCGATTGTCGCTTGAATCCAACGAGCAGGTCAAAATTTCAGGGTTTGGAAACTTCGACTTGCGCGATAAGAGTTCGCGCCCAGGCCGTAACCCTAAGACTGGTCAAGATATTCCGATTTCGGCGCGCCGCGTCGTTACCTTCAAACCTGGCCAGAAGTTAAAGGCTCGAGTAGAAACCTATGCAGGACCAGACAGCGACTTCTGATCTTCCGGTCATACCAGGAAAACGCTACTTCACGATTGGTGAAGTGAGCCTTTTGTGTGCGGTAAAGCCGCACGTCCTAAGATACTGGGAGCAAGAGTTCCCACAACTCTCTCCCGTTAAGCGTCGAGGCAATCGCCGTTATTATCAACGTCAAGATGTGTTAATGATTCGTCAGATTAGAGCGCTACTTTACGACGAAGGGTTCACGATAACCGGTGCGCGTCAGCGATTGTCGGGCGCTGAGCAAAAAGAAGACAAGAGCCAATCCAAGCAATTGGTAAAGCAGATGATTGCTGAATTAGAAGACCTTCTCAAAGCGATCAAGCAATAAGCAGGTTTATTTTTGCGTATTGTTCTCGATTCACCAATTGTCGTTAGAAACACGCAATCGATGCTGTTAGAATCTAACTCCAATTCGGGGCGTAGCGCAGTCTGGTAGCGCACCACACTGGGGGTGTGGTGGTCGTAGGTTCAAATCCTGCCGTCCCGACCAATTTTAAAGTCCTATGGTGCCCAAGGTCTTTCTTTTTAAGGGCTCTTATCTCTCGCCTGCCGTCATAATATCCATTTGGATTCAAGTACATCCGACAAAATTGACGGTACCACCTGACGCATTAAATAGTTTAATAATAAATATCAATAGCTTATAGGTCATATTCGGGCGGTGCCGTCCCGGCCAGTTTCCCTCCTTCAAGATGTTTAGTGGTCTTAGTCGATTCTTGGCGCGTTAGTTTTCAAGGTACTGACCAGTTTCTCCCGCTAGCTGGCTTGTGATCGGAGTCAGCCCTTCGCGAGTGAAAGGCTTACATCCCGGCCAGCCAGCGTTTTTTATTCGTTCTTAGTGGTTTAGCCATTTGATATTGAATTGAGGTGCTGGGGTTAACGCCTTTTATCGACATTGCTGTCTTCCTATTCATAGAAACACGCTAATCCATAGAATGTTCGAAGCAGGTTGGCGCTCAATCCTGCCCAGACAAATAAGGTTCGAAGTCCCAGGATATCGGGGATTTTTAAAAAAATCATGCTTGACTGTTTTAATTTGAGCAGGCACAGTACAGTGACGAAAACTAGGGGATAGTTATGACGTTTTTAAAAACAATTAAGAGATTGAATGTGGGGACTTTAAGTCGCGCAGGATTGATCGGAGTACTGTCTAGCACGGTTGCGATGATAAGTGGCGCGCCGGTGTATGCCAGCGAGGGAGCTTTAGTACTAGAAGAAGTCATCGTTACGGCTCGAAAGAAAGATGAGTCGATTCAGGACGTACCATTAGCTGTGACCGCGATCACCGGTCAACTCAAAGAAGGCAGCGTGCGCCGGTTGGAAGATATCCAAGCGTTTGCACCGAACCTTTTCATTAATCGTACGCCCGGTATTGCCAGTGGTGCCGCGATTACAATTAGAGGCGTGGCATCACTTGAAAGTGACAAGAGCTTTGAGCCGTCGATTGGTGTCGTGATGGACGGGATGTTCTTAGGCACCTCTAGTGGTGTTCTTTTAGACAACTTCGATATCGAGCGAATCGAAGTACTCCGTGGTCCCCAGGGCACGTTGTTCGGAAAGAACACGACCGGCGGGATTTTAAACGTGATTCGAACGCCCGTTTCTTTGAACGACACGAGCGTTGATCTAAGCGCGACGGCTGGCAGTTACGGTCGTCAAGATATTAAAGCGGTCGTACAGTTGCCGATTGTTCAAGATACCTTAGGCTTAAAGTTGTTTGCTGCGAATGTTCAACATGATGGTCATGTCCGCAACACAACCCTTAAAAGGGATGCGGGTGGCGATGACAAGGCCAACTATGGTTTTGCTGCGCTCTGGGCGCCGAACGACAGCTTTAATATGAAGCTGCATTACGAAATAATGAAGGATAAGAGCGAACAGGGCGTTTACACCAACAGAAATGTTGTTGGCGAGCTTGCTTGTACCATCACTGCAATCGGTTTTGATCCTGACAACGGCTGTGAGAAAGATGCCAAT
>JABGTE010000087.1 GCA_018647445.1 Gammaproteobacteria bacterium | reverse complement strand
CAACCCTAAAAATCGGTAAAACGGTCTTGGTGGGGTTTAACGATGCGGTGTTTGAAGAACACTTTTCTTAAACCGCTTGACCCCGTGGATTTATGAATCAACGGGGTCTTGTGCGTAAAAGCAGCCCTGCCTGACGGATTACTGGGCCTCATCGCCTCGACCCATTGCGGCATGATGCTCCGGCGCCATCTTGTCGCGCAAGACTCGCCAAAGCCTTGTGCTATCGAACACCGGCGCTATTTGCGCTGTGAATGTGAACACAAGGGCTGTAATACCGAACCAAATCGATCCGGTTACTTAAATGACCTCACGTTTTGTTCCCGAACACTATTGCCGGCCGCCTGCTACGACCAAAGCGGATTGCCTATAACGTTCGTTTCGCGGTGACGGCCGTTGATCGTAACTGGTTTTCTTGCCCAGGATTATTGCCGACCCATACACAAAGTTGGGGGTCCGCATGGCGAATATCTCCGCTGAGATGCCGGCCTTCTCTCGTAAACACGCCCCATTGATTACCGTTGGAGACGCGGATATTGCCCTCTTCATCAACTTGGTAAAGAGACTCGGGATCAAACGGATGCTTAATACTTGGCATAATTTATTCACCCACCCATTCTGTCAATTTATGATGTAACCAACGCACCTTACTTTCTTGATAACCCGACAGAACAATGCCATCCATATAGGTGGCTTCCAGACCCTGCTGAACTTTCGGCATATTGAACGAGTCTTGGTCAAACACCTTGCCTAAAAAGCCGAGGACTGAGGACCAGGTCTCATCTTCTTTTAACCAATGAACCTGCGCCGCAGGGGGACGTTCGCCCTCAAAGGGCGCGAGCATCATACATTCCATAATGGACGAGCGATGGTCATTGCCATTCGGCCGAAACCGATAAACGATGCCGTTAAACGCGCCCCAAGGATGAAAGTTGGGGAACAAGGTGTAATCAAGACTGTCCATCAGTTCCGCATCGCAGTAAGTCTCGGCACGGTCTCCAGCGATTGCTTTTAAACTCTCCCGACTGCGGTCTGCCAAAAAGGTTCTCAGACTAACGCCTTCCGGAATCTCCGGAACTTCTGCATCATGATCAAGATCCATCATCGCCCTGATCAGATCGGGATTACTCACATCCGTCAGCAGTGGACTGTGGGTTCCGCCGGCCGTAATCACCCGCGCGCAATTCTCCCATACATCTACCTGACTGTTCACATCGCCAATACTGCGCATGATCTGCGGGTGTGTGGCATTCACATGAAAGGCTTCACAAAAGGCTTCTTGCGCGATTTTCCAATTGCACGGCATCACTTTCGCTGCATGGGCTTGTTTGTAAAGGCCGCCAAGGTTCCAACGTTCAAACTGCTCAGCGAGGTCTTTGATAAAGGCATCAAACGGATCACAGTTTTGATCGGGATTGATAAAAATAAACCCAGCCCAGACCGCCAGCGGTATTTCAGGCAGCGAAAACTCGCTTTGGTTGATTTGCGGGAAATCCCAATCGGCGGGGATATCTTTTAACTGGCCATCCAGTTTCCAGCAAAAACCATGAAACGGACATCGAAGTTCGGCGGCATTGCCATCAAACTCTTTCAGCATCCGACCACGATGCAAACATGCATTCGGATAGGCTTTGAGCTCGCCCGTCTCGGTGCGAACAATCAGGAAGGACATTCCCGCGATATCGTATCGGTAGTGATCCCCAGGCTCAGGAATATCCTCTTCTCGACACGTAAACTGCCAAACTTTTTTCCAAAGCCGCTCCACCTCGAGTTCGTGCCAGGCCGCACTGGTGTAACGCTTGACCGAATACCGCTGCAAGCCCATATCTTTAGGAGACTGTAAGCGCAGCACATCCGGTACGGATCGTGAATCCTGATCAAGCAATTGTTGATAGGTAATGCCGGGTGATCTTGGCATGGTTTCAGGGTCTAGTGGTTTATACGCTTCTGACATGAGGCTCCCTCGAACTAATCAATCTGTAAATAGAGTGGCGATCCAACGGACAATCTGATTGCCGCGACACGCTGCCAATCGCTCGCTTCTTCATAATGCTGTGAATAAGGTCGCAATCTTTAAGACGCTCAATGGTGCCCCGAATCGTGCATCAGAGCAACCTGCCGTAAGTTTTGTCAATCAGCGCCGCCAGACAACACCACTTTGCCTCCCCCTTATGGGTCTAAATGATGTAGGTGCGGAATGATTTTCTCGCTCAGACTCGCCATTGAAGTATAGCGTGTTTCAAAATTCGGTAGGTTCATCACCTGCTTCAACCCCGCCTGCTCCAAATCAAATAAGCGCTGTAGGACCTGATCTTGGGTCCCAATGAGACAGGTACCTTGAAGGATCTTAGGGGTTAGAAACCGTAACTCTTCGGGCAACACCCAACAATTGTGCCCCAAGTGGATTCTTTGATGACGCCGTGCATCTGGGTAGGTTGCCAGCAACGCGCAATAATCCTCCCAGATCTCCGCAAATAAATTCGGAGGCTCGTGCCCAAAATTTCGCGCCTGATCATAGGCATAATGCACCGATGCCATCGCCATCGCGCCACACAGATTCACAACTCGGTCAGAATTCACCGCCTCATCAGGCTCAAGTATCGCAATCGCCGTGAGGGCCGTGGTGTAAAACTGATCCCGATCCAACTCGGCACCAGGATCTGCTCGCAGCGCCGCCCATATCCCTTGCATTGCAGCCTGCGAATGCGGCAAGGACAAAACAGCGCCATCACCAAACCGGCCAGCCAGTGCAAGCGATTTAGGCCCAAAGCCCGAGACATATAGGGGAATGGGTGAATCAAAATTAACAAACCCATGCTCGGGCATGATGTGCCGAATAGGCCGGTCGCCCAAAGGCGATGGCATCATTGCTTCCTCACCCCGCAGCAAGGGTTTAACCACCGTTAGATATTGCTCAAAGTCTTTTAACCGTTGCGGCGGCAGGCCCATGACCCGCATTGCGGTGTTGCCTGCGCCGAGTCCAAAAAAGGTTCTACCTGGCGCCAACGCGTTAATGGTCGCGATCGCCGCCGCATTGACCGGTGCCGGCCGGGTGCCGGATATCGCAACGCCGGTCCCGAGGCGGATGGTTTGCGTCCGACTGGCCGCGAGTGCAAGACAAGCATAGCAATCCGACCAAAGCATTTGACTGTCAGCGAACCAAGCATGGCTAAAACCTTGCGCCTCAGCAGCCACGGCATAATCCACATCTTGAATATGACTAGCGATACAAACACCGATATCCATTTGCGTGTCCCTTTGATTAATCAGCAGATCCGCTAAATTGAAAGAGCCTAACGCTCAGCCCGAAATCTTCACCGCCTTGCCTTTACCGCATCAAGCTAGGGCCCCTGAATCTCTTCCGAATCTCGTGGCAACTCAAAGCGCATTAAATCTTCGGCCATAATCGATGGCGCCACCACTGCCCGTTTAAAAAAGCCAGCCACCAACGCATTTGGCGGGGATGGCACCAAGTGATACAGCACTAAACGTCGAACGCCTGCGGCATCGGCGCTCGCCTGAAGGCCCTCAAGACCTGCATGGTAATCGGTAACATCCATAACGATTTTGGCAGCACGATCCCGGCCAACATCGAGTGCGACCCGATGCATCACTTCTAACACGGGTCGCGCCAAGGCATCATGAAAGACCAGATCAGCGCCCTCAGCTGCGGCCCACAAACGCGGCGTATTCACGGTATCCCCACTGATCACCACACTACGACCGCCATAATCTACTCGGTAACCGAAGGCTGGATTAATCGGATGATGATCAACGGTAAAGGCCGTGACTGTGAGGCCGGCTGCAGAGAAAACGACCCCTGGCGCAATCGTTATCGCCTCAGTTTGACCGCCTGTTTTGGGCATAAAGTCTTCACCGTGATGCGCGACACGATAGCCTCGATCTAGACCAAACGCCTGGTTGAACCCGTCGACTACTTGAGAAACCCCTGTCGGCCCATAAACCTTTAAGGGCTCTGCCGTGCCCGACATCGCCCACCGCGCTAAATTAACATCCGGGATTTCAGCGATGTGATCTGAATGTAGGTGGGTTAAGAAAACGCCGTCCAAACGATTCAGCGGCAGGCCCGCTTGGTTCAATCGCACCTGCGACCCAGAGCCCGCATCAAATATCAGAAAGTGTTTGTCGGTTAAAACAGCAATACACGCTTGGGCGCGATCGGGAGAATCCCCGAGGGGCGAGGCACTGCCACACACCACGACGGTTAAGGTCTCAACAGGCAAGGGTTCCGGCACCATTTGCGAACGTAAGCCGACCTCAGTGAGCGCGAGCGCTATTGTGTCGGAACGCAGCACGACCTGCGATGTAGCAAGCGCAGCCATCAAAATGCCTAACAATATTAACCAAACTCGTTTACTCATCTCAACACCTCGCCCCTTGCCCGATCCTTTGGTTTTCTGAGACCCATTCAGTCATCGACTTATTATCTGCGGCGGAATCAACGCAGCCAAAAAGCAGATCGACAGGCCACACCGCTGTGCTTTACGTGATCACAGGATAGCGTCCGTGAAGAAATTAATAATGAGGACCTTTAAACATGATCCAACCGTTAAATCTCATTATTACAAAACCGATATCGATTATTGTCCCGTAAATACCGCTGGGCGCTTCTCTAAAAACGCCGCAACCCCTTCGCGGTTGTCGGCGGAAGCGTGGGCTTCGGTTTGGAGGTCTGCCTCAAGCTGCATTTGTTTGTTAAAATCGTTTTCCCAGCTGGCCCAATAGGCTTTGCGAATCAGGCCCAAAGATTTTGGCCCAGAGGCTAGCCGTTGCGCCATGGCCATTGAGGCCGCTTCAAGTTCGGCCTCCGGCACCACGCGATTAACAAGCCCCCAACTAAGCGCCTCACTCGCCGGCAACCGCTCTGCCAGCATCGAAAGCTCCATCGCCCGTCCCCAGCCAATCAGGCGCGGCAGGTACCAAGTTGCGCCACCATCCGGCACCAAACCGATTTTCGCAAAGGCTTGTAAGAAGTAAGCCGTCTCGGATGCCATTACAATATCCCCGGTTAGCGCCAAACTCATACCAACGCCTGCGGCAGGGCCATTGACCGCGGTTACGATCGGGAACGATAAATTGCGCAACTTATTCATGAGCGGTGCGTAATGGGTTTCAAGCGCCGAGCCCGCGGGCGGCAGATCGGTTGCGTCACCCCGCGCCTGCAGGTTAGCCCCGGCACAAAAACCCCGACCGGCCGCATTCAGCAGCAAGCAGCGAACGCCTTCGGTTTTCGATGCCTTCGACACCGCAACCGATAACTGCCGAACCATCTCAGCCGATAACGCATTCAGCACTTCTGGTGCATTCAGCGTCACAACTGCCACGTTGTCTTCAATTCGGAGTAGGACTTTGTCTTCGTTCATGATGTTCTCGCTTCATAATAGTCAGGGAAAATCACAGCTGAGCATCTGGCTCAGCGGTTTAATTAAAGGGTTCGTTGACGTGCTTTGTACCCTTTAAACTTGCACGCTTAATCTTTCTTAATTTACGGGATCACGGTTGTCAAATCGATCGCTATTATTGCCCCCGGGCTGGGGTCGTCTGAGTGGAAAAATTATCACCGTATTTTTCAACCTCTGCCCCTAACATTTGTCAAACGGACGCACCGCCAGGGGCACTTCGGTCGAGATTGCTTTGTATGCAGATCAAAGCTCTTTATATTTTTTCGTCGCAACGTTTCATATTTTCGTCCCAACGCTTCCTATTTTTGTCACGGCGCTCACCATCGTGACGACATACTTAAAACACTTTGAACCTGCCTTGTTTTTACAGTACAACCTAAACAGCGCAGGACTTTTTAACCGCAGTCGATTTGCACAACCGGTCGCGGCACAATCAACAACCGTTTAGAGCAGGGCAAGACGCTTTCCAAAACGAGCCACCTACAACAGATCAAGAGCTAACTATGATCCCGACAGAGAGCACAACCATCACCCCGTTAACAACCGAAGAACTCGCCTTCTTTAAGCAGTTTGGCTACCTCATCAAACCCAAGGTCATCAATGCGGCGACCTGTAACGAACTGCTCGACCTGATGTGGCAAAGCGCACCAGCCGCACTTGACCGCTTTGACCCAGAAACGTATCGACCGATTCCCAAAACCGAATGGTCCAGCGACAGCCTGCGGTTCATTCAAGGCGACAAATGGCAATACCGCGCGTTCGGAACCGATCAGCCCTTAATCAATGCCATGACCCATCCTCAACTTTGGCAGTGGGGCGAGCAGCTTTTAGGCAAAGGTAATCTCCGAGCGCCCACCCCGGGCGGTGAACCGATGGGCTCAAAGGGCCCCGCTTGGCCGGGGGGACCGGTTGACCCGCAGAACACAGAGGGCGTTCGCGGTATCTATGCAACCCTTCCGAATCCCAGCCTGCAAAATGCCCAAGATGGGCTGCATACGGACGGTCATCCGTTTCATTTTAGCTGGGTGTGCTTACTCGAAGATTGCCCCCCAGAGAGCGGCGCGTTTAAAGTTTGGCCCGGCAGTCATCAGCGATTCTATCCGCTGTTCCCCATGCCCTATGACCAAACCCGAATTCCATTTTACGACCACCTGCCGAGTCACAAAGGCATCTTGCATCCGACGGCTTATCTCGATGAGGTGAAGGCCGTAGAAATCGATACCGATCCCGTTGATGTGTGGGGCGGTCAAGGAGATGTCGTGCTTTGGCATCATCGTTTAGGGCACATGGCGGGTCATCACAAAGGCCATCAAGCGAGCATTCGACAAGCCCTGCTATTCGACTACAACCATATTGAGCTAGATGCCATGCGTTGTGAGCCAACGCCTGCCGATTTTTGGCAGCACTGGAGTCCAGAATTACGCGCGGCAAATGTCACGACATTTTCGGACGCCTTAATGTCTGCCCAACGGCTCGGCGCCACAGGTAAAAGCGGTCCTTGAACCCCTATTGCCAGCACTCAAAAGTGCTCAACCCAGGTTTTCTTTGGCGGTTGATGGCCCAGCCGGCGGCCTTTAACCTAAAAACTGCCTTTACGCTGGACAACACGGCATCCATGTCTTCTATCGTGAACTCAAAATTGGCCAGAATCTGCCTCCTAAACCAAGCCATTCAAGGGCCCACATCCTGCACTGGGCCCTTGCCTAAATCTTCCAACCAGGCAGGCCCCACCCCGATGGCCACCGGATCTGGAGTTTTACCAATTATTGAACACCGCCTACTGCGAGACGCAAAAAGCGTCCAAGAGATCGAATGGATGCAAGGGGCGATCGTTCAAGAGCTTAATGACCGGGGGATTGTATAAAACACCTCTCTTAAATTCGGGTATCCTAAATCTCAAATAGCGCTAAGCCGGACCTTTCGACGGACGCCCAACACTAGGACCCAACCCGATGATCACCCATTACCCTTCTTTAAACTTTGATCTTGGCGCGGACATCGACCTGCAACGCGAGGCCATTCATGCTTTTGCTCAGGCAGAGATCGCACCACGCGCGCAAGAGATTGATGCAACCAACAGCTTTCCCAAGGACCTTTGGCGAAAACTCGGGGATATGGGTTTACTTGGTATTACCGTCGAGGCGACCTACGGCGGCACAGGCCTCGGCTATCTCGCCCAAAGCATTGCCGTGGAAGAGATCAGCCGCGCCTCGGCATCGGTTGGATTGAGCTATGGCGCACATTCCAATCTATGCGTGAACCAGATTTATCGCTGTGGCACCGACGCTCAGAAACAAAACTACCTGCCCAAGCTCTGTAGCGGTGAGCACGTCGGCGCACTAGCAATGTCGGAACCCAACGCCGGCTCGGACGTTGTCAGCATGCAATTAAAGGCCGAAGCCGACGGCGATCATTTTCGGCTCACCGGCAATAAAATGTGGATTACCAACGGGCCGGACGCACAGATTTATGTCATATACGCTAAAACCGACCCGGTGGCGGGCGCCGGCGGCATTACCGCGTTTATCGTCGATCGCGACACCCCAGGCTTTAGCCGCAACACCAAACTCGACAAGCTTGGTATGCGGGGCTCGAATACCTGCGAGCTTATTTTCGACAATGCCCTGATCCCCAGGGCAAATATACTTGGCCAACTTAATGGTGGCACCGCAGTACTCATGAGCGGCTTAGACTTTGAACGGACCGTCCTGGCCGCCGGTCCCGTTGGAATTATGCAGGCCTGCTTAGACCTCGCGCTGCCCTATATCCATGAGCGCCAACAATTCGGTCAAGCCATTGGCGAGGTTCAGTTTATTCAAGGCAAAGTGGCCGACATGTATGCTGATTTGGGCGCCTGCCGTGCTTACCTGTATGCCGTGGCGAAAGCTTGCGATCGAGGGGAAGCAACCCGAAAGGATGCAGCAGCCGTTATTTTGTACACCGCGGAGAAAGCCACGCAAATGGCACTTCAAGCCATTCAAATTCTAGGCGGCAATGGTTACACCAATGATTATGCGGCGGGTCGATTACTCAGGGATGCAAAACTGTATGAAATCGGCGCAGGGACCTCAGAGATTAGGCGAATGTTGATTGGGCGCGAACTCTTTAAAGAAACGCTGGCGTAACAGCCGTTAATCGGTCGACGGCTTAACCAGCACGCTGGGCTAATGAGGATTACTGTTGGCTGGCTTAGCGGCGCAAAGCCTTTAGCGATTGAGCCTTCAGCAATAGAGCCTTCAGCGATAAAGAGCCTCAGCGATAAAGAGCCTCAGCGATAAAGAGCCTCAGCGATAAAGAGCCTCAGCGATAAAGAGCCTCAGCGAT
>JABGTE010000269.1 GCA_018647445.1 Gammaproteobacteria bacterium | reverse complement strand
GCTGCTTTGCCGGCAATGCCGTTTTACTCGGCTGCAGTGACATTGTGATTGCGACAGCAGACAGCAATATTGGGATTGGCGGCCCCGCTATGATCGAAGGTGGTGGGCTGGGCGTTTTTACGCCGGATGAGGTCGGCCCCATGTCGGTGCAGGTCCCGAATGGGGTCGTGGACATCGCTGTGAAGGACGAAGCCGAAGCCATGTTCATGGCGAAAAAGCTGTTGTCGTATTTCCAAGGGCCCGTCTCGGATTTCACCTGCGACGACCAACGCAAATTGCGCGCCGCAATTCCTGAAAACCGGCTGCGGGTCTATGACATCCACGAGATCATCAACTGCATTGCTGACACGGACTCAGTGCTCGAACTCAGACCCCACTTTGGGGTGGGCATGATCACCGCGTTCATCCGCGTTGCCGGCAAACCGATGGGCCTCATCGCAAATGACCCGGTTCACCTCTCTGGCGCCATCGACAGTGACGGCGCCGACAAGGCCGCACGCTTCATGCAGCTGTGCGATGCCTTTGACTTGCCAATTGTGTCACTGGTCGATTGCCCCGGCATCATGGTCGGTCCCGAAATCGAAAAAACCGCCTTGGTTCGGCATGCCAGTCGCGTCTTTGTAACCTGCACCAGCCTCACCGTGCCCTTGTTTGCGATTGTGCTGCGCAAAGGCTACGGCCTCGGCGCCCAAGCGATGACCGGTGGCGGTTTTAAGGCGTCGGCCTTCACTGTTACCTGGCCGACTGGGGAGTTTGGAGGCATGGGCCTTGAAGGTGCGGTTAAACTGGGCTACCGCAAGGAGCTCGAGGCGATTACAGACCCAGAGGAACGACGAGTTGAATATGAAAAGCGGGTGGCCCAAATGTACGATCGCGGCAAGGCCGTGAATTTTGCGACTGCGTTTGAAATCGACGAAGTAATCGACCCAAAAGATACCCGGCACTGGATTATTTCCGGGTTAAAGTCGACGCCCAAGCCCATCCCCAGAACCGGCAAGAAGCGCCCCTTTATCGACACTTGGTAGGCGGCTATCGACGCGCAAAAAAAACGCCCCGTTTGGGGCGTTTTCAAATACCAGACTAAATCTTAAACGTTTAGCCTGCAGGTACAAAGATCGCTTTGGTTTCAAGAAATTCCTCGAAACCTAACTCACCCCATTCCCGACCATTGCCAGACTGCTTGTAGCCGCCAAACGGCGCAGTAAAGTCAGCACCGCTGCCATTAATGTGGACGTTGCCACTTCGAATTTGCGCAGCAACCGCCAAGGCATGATCGACATCCCCCGACTGAACATACCCAGACAAGCCATAGGGCGTGTCATTAGCAATTTCAATGGCTTGCGCTTCGGTTTCATAGGGCAGGATTGACAAGACAGGCCCGAAAATCTCTTCGCGTGCGATAGTCATATCATTGTTAACGTTGCCAAAGATCGTTGGCTTCACATAGTAGCCCGCATTCAAGCCATCTGGCCGACCGGTACCACCACAAACGAGTTCAGCGCCTTCATCGATACCTTGCTGAATCAAACCTTGAATCTTGTTCCACTGCACTTCGCTGACCACAGGGCCCATCGTTGTGCCTTCACCAAAAGGATCGCCCGGTTTTGCCGACTCCGCCGTCTTCTTCGCGATCTCCAAGGCTTGCGCGTGCGATGCCTGAGGCACCAGCATACGGGTCGGCGCGTTACAGCTTTGACCTGAGTTGGTAAAGATCTGACTCACGCCACCGCTCACTGCTTTTTCTAAATCCGCATCTTCAAGCACGATGTTGGCCGATTTGCCGCCCAGCTCTTGGGCCACACGTTTTACCGTGTCGGCCGCCGCTTTAGCGACTAGGACACCTGCACGGGTTGAGCCTGTGAAAGACATCATGTGAATATCTGGATGTGAGGACATGGCTTCACCCACATTCGGGCCATCGCCATTCACCAAGTTGAACACGCCAGCCGGCACGCCCGCCGCATGTAAAACTTCCGCTAAGATAATACCGTTGACTGGCGCCACTTCGCTCGGCTTCAACACCATTGTGCAGCCCGCGGCCAATGCTGGCGCAACTTTGCAGGAGATCTGATTGATCGGCCAGTTCCAAGGGGTAATCAAACCGCAAACGCCAACAGGTTCGCGACGAAGCAGGTATTTGCCTTTTCGCTCTTCCCATTCAAAGGTCTTGAGCATTTCCAGCGTCGTTGCGAAGTGAGCCTGACCGGTTGCCGCTTGAGCCGCTTTGGACAGCCAAAGCGGGGCGCCCATTTCGGTTGAAATCGCAGCTGCAATTTCGTCATAGCGCTTGGTGTATTCTGCAAGGATTGAACCCAAAAGCTCGACCCGCTCGGCAACGGTCGTAGTAGAGAAGCTATCGAAAGCACTGCTGGCGGCAGCCACGGCCTTTTCAACATCGGCAGCAGTGCCCATACTGATGGTCGCAAACGGTTGTTCGGTGGCTGGGTTAATGACGTCGAGACTCGAAGGAGTCACGGGGTCTACCCATTCACCATTGATATAAAATTGCATATATTCTTGCATGATGTTTCCTCTTTCTTACTAAATGGGCCTTTTAACGAAGGCAGTTTTACGATTTTTTAAATTCGACTGATGCCGCGAATCGTTCTCAACATGGGCTAAATACGGCCAAACCTAAGAACAACCGATAGGGTATCGATAACAACCAGCTCGGTGGCGAGCACCACAAACTACAAAGCACCCTGAGGGTTGTCAAGGCAAAGTTGTTTTTGACGAAGTTTCTTATTGAACAAACTGAATCAGAACCCCGGCGGCAACCGCTGAGCCGATCACCCCTGCGACATTAGGCCCCATCGCGTGCATCAATAAGAAGTTGTTGGGGTTGGCTTCTAGCCCTAGTTTACTGGCAACTCTGGCAGCCATTGGCACCGCCGACACCCCCGCTGCGCCAATGAGCGGATTGATCGGTTGCTTCACCACGCGGTTCATAATCTTTGCCATCAAAACACCTGTTGCCGTGCCAATACAAAACGCGACCATACCCAACAGCAGGATCCCGAGGGTTTCGAAAACCAAAAACTGCTCGGCTCTAAGTTTGGAGCCAACTGCCAAACCCAAGAAAATGGTCGTGATATTAATTAAAGCATTCTGGGTGGTATCGCTTAACCGGTTCACAACACCGCACTCGCGCATCAAATTACCAAAGCAAAACATTCCCAAAAGCGGCGCCGCACTCGGCACCAGCAGAGCAACCAGCAGGAGCAACATTAGCGGGAACACAATTTTTTCGCGCTGAGACACTTCTCGTAACTGGACCATCTCGATCTTGCGCTCGGCCTCGGTCGTAAGCAGGCGCATGATCGGCGGCTGGATAAGCGGTACCAGAGCCATATAAGAATAAGCGGCAACCGCGATGGCGCCCAACAAATGCGGTGCTAACTGCCCGGCAACATAGATCGCGGTCGGCCCGTCCGCGCCGCCAATAATACCTATGGCTGCCGCTTCCGATACCGAGAAATTAAAGATCCCCAGCTCACTCAACCCTAAGGCCCCCAGCAGGGTCGCAAAAATACCAAATTGTGCTGCAGCCCCAAGAAACAAAGTTTTTGGATTAGCGAGGAGTGGACCAAAGTCTGTCATGGCACCGACGCCCATAAAAATGAGCAGCGGAAACATCCCGGTTTCAATGCCTAAGGCATAGAACTGATGCAGGATGCCATCGCCAACCGCGATATCGACTCCCGGAATATTGGCCAAGAGCCCGCCAAACCCAATGGGTACCAGAAGCAAGGGCTCAAAGCCTTTCACGATCGCCAGATACAAAAGCGTGAGTCCAATGCAGATCATCGCAAACTGGTCCAGATGCATCTGATACAGGCCGGTGCTTTGCCAAAGCTGCAGCAATTGATCCATCGGTTAGCTCAGCATCATTAAGGATTCGCCCACTTTGACCGCATCGCCCTCGCGCACGAGAACCTCGCTGACCAGGCCTGCGCTGGTTGCCCGGATCTCGGTCTCCATTTTCATCGCCTCCAGAATCAGCACGACCTGGCCTGCCGCCACCGATTCCCCTGCTTTCACCAAAACTTTAAACACGTTGCCGGCAAGGGGCGCGGGGAAACTCACCAGCATTGAGGAACTTGCACTTACGACCGGCGTCAAACCAGCGATCTCACCACCCGGGGTCACTGAGACCACAAAGGTTTGCCCCGCAACGGCCACGGTGTAGGTTTCAGGCCCGCCGCCCGAGACGGGAGGCGCGGCCGCAGAAGACGCTTTCGCTGAGCTCTCGATACCCGATGGCATAGGCTCGAACGCGGCCGGATTATTACGGTTTTCAAAAAACTTTAAAGCAACTTG
>JABGTE010000268.1 GCA_018647445.1 Gammaproteobacteria bacterium | reverse complement strand
GTTTGGTCGGTAAAACAACCGACTATGCGTTATCCGTGGCACTCGAAACAGATGCTTCGAGTGATACTGAGGCGCGTGTTGTTCAGGACGCGCGTCAGCGCGCGGTGATCGCGGGTAAGGCATTTGATTTACCGCTGAAACTCTTCTGGTCGGGCGTGCCCAGCGATTCAGCGTTGGTTGTTTGGCTGGCAAGTCAAGACGGGGTTTCGTTTAGCGGCGTAACCGGGTCCAGCTGCGTTGTGCGCCAAGGATTCTATCGATGCGTTGTGCCAAAGAATGGGCTGAGCGGGCAGGCCACGATCAACATCATGGTCACCAGTGCCAGCCGGCAGACCTTTGAAGTGGTCAGTTATGCCTATGTGCTGGACGCATCAGGTCAGTTGGTGCCTGAAAAAGGCTTTGTCGATAACTTTCAAGTGACCCGGTTCAAGGCCGGTGAGGATGCTGATAACGACGGCCTGAATGATGCCTTCGAGTTAAAAAATGGTCTGTCTACAACCGTTGATAACTCGGAAACCGATCAAGACGGCGACGGCATAACTGATCTTGACGAGTATCAGGGCGGCAGCGACCTCAAGACCGTTGAGCAAGATCTAGACGGTGATGGGATTCCTAATATTCAAGACGCAGATGACGATGGCGATGGAGTGCCGGATGTCGCGGATGCCTTCCCTCTAATCAGCCTGGATGGCCGTACCGATACCGATAGTGACGGCTATCCAGATGACTGTGATGCTGGCTGTTTGGCTTTGGATATGGTCGCAGATGCCGATGATGACAACGACGGGGTAGAAGATACCAGTGATGCCTTTGCGCTGGATGCGAGTGAAACAGCGGACAGCGATAATGATGGTGTGGGCGATAACTCGGATGTGTTTCCCGATGATGCGACGGAATCTTTGGATTCCGACGGCGATAGTATTGGTGATAACGTCGATAACTGTCCGAGCCTAAGTAATTCAGATCAGCTCAATACCGATGGCGATGGGGCCGGCAATATTTGCGACTCAGACGATGACAATGACGGCTATAGTGACGACGCCGAAGCCGTCGATGGCACGGATCCTTTGAATCGCTTTTCGTGTAAAGCAGGCTGTTTCAGTTTTGACGTGGATGAAAGCCAAGCCGCACAACCGCTGACGGACGGGCTGCTGGTTATCCGTCATCTGTTCGGTTTTAGCGGCGATTCATTAACCTCTGGTGCGGTTGCTGGCACGGCCGGTCGAGGTGCCCCTGATGCAATTCAGAGTTATCTGACGGCTGCGGATGCCGAGTTAGATATCGACGGTGATGGTGAATCGAAACCGCTCACGGACGGTCTGTTGCTCATCCGGTACTTGTTTGGGTTCTCTGGGGATTCCTTGACATCGGGCGCTATTGGGCCCAATGCCACAAGGGATACCGCAGAGAAAGTCGCAGCTTATATTGAGGCCCGTGTGCCGGTGCAATAGCGTTGTGCGATTGGCAGCGGGATTCATTATCTCACAAGCATTGCTGGCTGTTGGATCTTGTTGGGTGAAGGGATTAAAGAATCCGGCCAAGCCAAATGGGTCAACCCCATCGGATTAAAATCATGTCCAGAGCATTTCCGTGCCTAGCCGGAAAATATAAAGTCTAATTTAATCAAATGGTTAATATACATTCTTTATTAATCACTTCCGCCCGATCGCAGCCTGCGCCCGACGGGTGACTATTCTGATCAGATGGCTCGCGAAGCCGCTATTGTGCGCTGTGAATACGCATGCTGATTTGATCTAACTGCGCCTCACAAGCCTTTAAGGCTTTTGCTTGGATTGCCAGCCAAGTCTCATCCGCTTCTTGCCAGGCAAAGGCTTGCTGCATAGCCGCCAATGATTGGTGAACATCGACAGCACCGACCAGCGCGTCATCGAGTTTGGTGGCAACCGACGTGTAAGCAATCGGCGATTTACCGGCTTCATACCCGATAAGCTCTTTAAGCCCTGCAACACCTTGGTCTGGGTTGACGCAGGGCACTTCGTAGACCACGACAACTTGGCCGGCAGCGGCGACAGGTTTCATCTCTTCAGAGGCCTTGTGATGTCCGGCCAATGCGGTGCTGGCTGCTAATAAGCCCGTTACTAAACCAATAATTCGATAGTTCATACGTTTAAGTTCTCAATGTTTTGTTATCAAGCCTCGGATACTATCCCAACCGTGACCCGGTCGCTATATTTGACGATCGAGCTTAACCTCAGCTGCTGATGAACGTTCTGGGGTCGGCAAGCAGGGACGCCTTTGATAACTCCTCTTCTGAGCATCGTCTTTGGGGCTGCAAGGGGCTGCGAGATCAGTGATTAGAGGGTGTCGGGCAGAATGCGATTGCATGAAGAGCCCGCAAGGCCCGGTCGATCGTACGGGCTGATCCAAGATTTGATCCTGCGCCTTGGGACCAAGGCCCTTAATAACAGGGGACTAAGGCGCTTGGCATCCGCGGTGTTTTCGTTAAACGCGTTTGCCCTTGCACCCTGCCCGGATAGATATTGGCCGGGTGCAGTGCTCGCCAACGTCGTTATATGCGGCTTGCAACCTGCAGTAATCGCTTCAATTCGCAAGTGCGCACGTTCGCGAGCGGTTAGAACGACTAGGCGCGCCATGAGGGCTGTCTCACTGAAAAGTAATATCCTGAATGCCAATATTTTAAGACGTGACCTCAACAGACATTCGGTTGTTTTGTAGCATTGCAGCGGCGGCCGGGTTGCGTATTTGCTTGAAACAGCGGTAGCTGGGCTTGCGGCCCTCAACTGGACTAGATACTCTGCAGGGATCACGCTTTTGGTCAAATCCCATGTGCACGTCTCACGATGTTGAAAACAATACCAACAGCCCGGATCCGCGCGCCGGGTACCAGCGCGTCGCCGATTGGCCACAGTATCCGCCTGGGATGCAGTTTGAAATGGGTTCGGGTGTGGCAGTGGATGCGGCGGGCGTTATTTACTTGTTTACACGCGATATCGAGCATTGGGCCAGTCATCCGCTCGCGCTCAAAGATAAAATGGGTAAAAGCAGCATCTCGATGTTTAATCGAGCAGGGGATTATCTTGGCAAATGGGGTCCCTCGGATGCGCGCGGGTTTGCGCTCGGCGGACACACCTTGTATATCGAACAAGATGGGATGTTTTGGATAACCGACCGGGATGGCCATGTCGTTAAAAAATACCATCCTAACGGTGAGCTGTTGCTAACCCTCGGCACTTTCGCAGAGTGGGGGGATGACGAGACGCACTTTAACGGGCCAACAGCGGTCGCGGTGCAAGATAATGGGAATATCGTGGTTGCGGACGGTTACTGGAATTCTCGGTTAGTGTGGTTTACGCCCACGGGGGAATTTATAAAGTCGGTTGGAACTTGGGGCCGCGGGCCTGGCGAGTTCAATACCCCGCACGCCCTAACAATCGACTCCAAAGGCCGTATTTTAGTGGCTGATTTGTGCGGCGGTAACTTTCATGACTACATGACCGTGCCGGGCCAGATACCCGAGCACCGAACGGTGGTTGCGCCCGGCTGCGAGCATCGTATTCAGCGATTTTCAGCAGAGGGTGCTTACCTGGACGCTTGGACCCACATTACGCCGCTGAGTCTCGCCAGTCATAATGGTCAAATCTACGCCAGCGACAAGATGAGCCATCTGGCAATCTTGGCGGAAGACACGGGTGCGGTGATAAAGCGGATCGAGAATATAGCCATTTATATTCATCAACTGGCGATCGATGCCCACGGTGACCTGTACACGGCATCCGTCTACCCCGAGCACGCCGGGGAACTGCGGGGCCCAAAGGGTCCTTCGCACCGGCGTTGGACACAATCTAAATTGAACTAACCGTTGGAGAAGTCCCATGATTATTGTTGTTGCAGCGCTGAGCTTTGAAAGCCAAGCCGATCGAGACCATGCTGTTGAGATAACGCGCGAGGTACAACTCGCGACCCGCGAGGAAGAGCCGGGTTGTCACGCTTACTGTTTTGCTGCGGACCCCGCCGTGCCGACGCGCATTCAGGTGTATGAGCTCTGGGAAGACAGCGATGCGCTGGCCGCGCACTTTGAGCACCCCACCTACCAGAGAATGGTGACGTTGCTTCACAGCGCGAAGATTGTTGAGAGTGTTAACCAAGCCTACCTGACAGAGCGCAGCGAATCGGTTTATGGGCCCAATGGCGAAAAGAAAAAAGCCTTCTTTGCAGATTAACGGGACGTTTAGTGATGGATAATATTGTTTATACCCATGCCAAGGTCTTTTCAGCAGTAGATGAGGCGGTGGTTAACGACGGCGCGGTTTGGGTGCGCGATGGCCTCATTGCGTATGCCGGCTCGATGCAGACGATGCCTGATATTCCGAAGGCGTGCGTGCGAGTGGATGCCACTGGAAAATTCATTATGCCGGGTATGACCGAGACCCACGCCCATTTGTCCTTTGCGGACGCGAGTCCATTTGCCATTGGCGACACATCGGTTGAGGATGCGACCATTACCGCTGTTGGCAATGCCGCGAAGATGCTGGCTGCTGGCTTTACCGGGGCGGTCAGTTTTGGCTCGACCT
>JABGTE010000072.1 GCA_018647445.1 Gammaproteobacteria bacterium | reverse complement strand
TTTCAATCTTCATAGATTACGCCTCCTGCGCTAAAGCAGCATTTCGAAACAGCGGTTGGGCGGAACTCGCCGCCAGAACCGCTTTTTTAATGCGCGGATAACAGCCACACCGACAGATATTGCCAGACAGGGCCGTATCGATTTCTGACTCCGTTGGGCTTGGGTTTTCATCGAGCAGGGCAGCGGCGGTCATAATTTGACCCGACTGACAGTAGCCGCACTGCGGCACTGAGTGTTCAACCCAAGCGGTTTGCAGGGCGTGCAGCCCGCCGTTCTGGCTTAGGCCCTCAATGGTCGTGACTGATTGTCCAGCGACTGCTGCAACCGGTAGGATACAGGTGCGTACGGCCTTGCCATCTATCTGCATGGTGCAGGCACCGCACAATCCAGCCCCGCATCCAAATTTTGAGCCCTTCAGATTAAAGCTATCGCGAATCACCCAAAGCAATGGGGTAGTCGGGTCATCCTCACTGGTTACTGTTACGCCGTTCAACTCAAACTCAATCATTATCTTTTCCCTGAGTAAATTTGTAATCCGCATCGCAAAACGATGAGACGTTTTACACGCCATTTAAAAAGCCAGACTCTAAGGTCGGCGAAAATTCGTAAGACATTGTTAAGGGCTTTTTATAATTCTGAACGAGCCAAAATGGTCGCCACAGGCTTCATCAACAGATTGACCGGCAAGGTTTATCCTTATCTGCTACAAAGCAAACCACCATAAAAGGCTAAGGACGCACCCGAATCCCACTTTGCTGAGGATTGATAGGTTTAACATCCCTCTGAAATAAAGCGTTATGGCGACTTAACATCGGACAAGATCGTCAGCATATCTTGAACTAATATGTCTGGATGCAGAAACGAAACCGAATACACTTCTCTAAGGTTTTGTTGCTCATCAATTAAGTAGACTCGTAGCAAATGCGACAAACTACCGACAGGTTTTCCATTATTATCAACATCTTGTATAACAAACTGATTATAGTTTTTTAATATTTTTTCGAGCTCGACATCGCTGGGGGTCGTCAAAAAACGCCAGTTCTGGGCCTGCTCCGCCTCAAATCGAGCCGCATACTTGCGTAGCATCTCGGGCGTATCATTTAACCGATCAAAACTGAGTGATAGAAGCTGGACCCGATTATTCAATCGAGGATCTTTGGCCAATCGCTGCATCACCCGATTGAGTACATAGCTGGCTAATGGACATCCATTGACATCACTGCACGATGCATACATGAAACTCAGTAGCGTGACCTTTCCCGCCATCAGAGTCTTTAAGGTCGTTTGCTGGCCCCGGCTATCGATCACTAGGCCATCACTGGCTCGGCCAATAACCGGCCGCGCGTAACTGCCTACCGCCGGCAATTCGAAACCCAACGGACCGTAGCCTGGCGCAAGCGGCGCCTCAAGCGCAGGCTTGTGGTGCGCAACCGTCGGCGTTTGCGTGCCTGACGAATGATGCGGCGCCCCCCAAGCAGACGCCATAACGAGACACCCCAGCCAGCAAAGCGCCTGCTGGGTCTTTTTCACCCATAATGTCATCAAAACCGCCTAGTCTAATCCGGCAAATTTGCCCGGTCGTGGCGGCGCAGTCATCCCATATAACGAATAAGCACCAAAACGCATCTGGTGCGGATAACCCAGCCCTTCGGCAATGAAATCGATGGTGAGCTTGTGCACAAGCTTGTCGTCTTGATAGTCGTAGATTTTGAAGTACTGCAGGTCTTTACCCGTCGAGACCTTCTTGTCCCAATTCGCGAGCAGGGACGAGGTGTAATACAACCGCTTACCATCCCAGCTTTGCGACACCATGTTGACCTGTTCACCGATCGAGGTTTCGCTTTTTAGTATCGGCGCAAACGGATCAGAAATATCAAACAGACGGGTCATCCCATCGTTCCAAGTATTGACCCAGAGCGAGCCATCGTCGGCCGAAATCGAAATATCAACCGGCAGCGGCACCTTTGAGGCATCGGCAATATCTGCAACCTTCTTGGCATGCCAATCATTGTCTTGCTCGTAAATTAACCAGATCTCGGAGGTCAAGGCTGTAGTTGTAAAACAGTAGTTGTTGTTTGAACCCCAAGCACACCGAATTTCAAGCGGCGCACCCGGCACGTCTAGGATTTTCTTAGGCTTACGAGTGTGCAAATCCCAAACCACGACCGTGTTCCCAAAGTTGCTCATGGCCTCTGGGCTACCCATCATCTCGCCCAGGTTCATCATGTAATTGTTCAAGCCCGTAAACGAGGACGTTAGTAACACGTTGCGCCGCGGCAAGGCCCTGACATCGTAGCCATAGCCGTCCGCAAACTGGCCTGACTTAACAGCGCCATTCAGCTCACCATCCTTCGGCATCCAATGCGTTGTGATGTAATCGCCGGCGTTGGTGTATTCCACAAGCCCAGTCACACCACCGTGATCGGCCTCGTTCGATAACCCTGTAATCAGGATCCGGCCTGGTAACGCGTAAGAAGTATGCGGGCCAACCACACCGCCAGATTGGCCGACAAAGCTATCAATCGTGCGATGTAAGCTCGGTTTTGCGGGATTAGTATGCACGTCAAAGATAAAGATTTTGCTGCTTGCTAAACCACTGGCCCAAAGATATCGACGATCATCGGTTAACCCTGAATGGTGGGCTTCATTTCTGCCGCCAACCGATAATGAGTTCACCACTTCTCCGTATTGTTCGGCGTTTGGATTTACGGACACTGTCACCAGCTTATCCTGCTCATCGCCAAGCCCTTCAACCCCCAGTGTCCAGATATAAACAAAATCTTCCTGGCCCACAATTTTAGCCATATACGGCGACATACAAGTTTCGTCTGCCATCGCGAATTGCGGTAATAAAACGGTCAAAATCATGCCTAACCACTTTTTCATCGATCCTCTCCTTACTTGCCGAGCCAGATTGGCGGGCCCTCTGATGTGCCACAACGCTGAGCTTACCGCAATCTTAGCCAACGGGGGACCTGACAATAATACTTTCGTTATAACTCTGAGTTATAACGAAATCCGTTCTAGTTAACCATTTCCAAACCACATGGTCTTAGAACGCTTGAACGCCGGTATGCTATTCTAAAAACAACGTAAAACTTCCGTCACAGGCATGACCACACTCGACTACAGCATTGTTACCGGCTATCTGTTGATGATGCTCGCGTTTGGCGTGTATGCGCAGTTTCAACAAAGCAACACCGACGACTATTACGTCGGTGGCCGGCGACTCGGTACGCTATCGATTGCAGTGCTTTGGATGGCCTCCTGGGTCGGCGGCGCATCCGTTATCGGCAGCGCTGGGCGCGCCCACAACCTAGGCATCACCGCAATTTGGTATTGTCTGGCACTCGCGATCGGCTGCTTTATCTTCGCGGCACTTTTCGCTGTCAAGGTCAAGCAGCTCGGCGATGGGGGACAATATCTAACCTATCCAGACCTAATCGAGGATCGCTTTGACGGCAGAACGCGGCTAATCGCCACGCTTACAACCGCCCTTTCCTTTATCGCTTTCGCAGCAGGTCAGCTTGCGGCGTCTGCGACCATTATCGAAGTCATATTTGGCTGGTCGTTTGCGCAAAGCTTGCTGCTTGCCACCTGCATTGTGGTCGCCTACACCGCAATCGGTGGCTTCCTGGCCATCACCTATACCGATTGGCTGCAGATCATTCTGCTGGTCCTGGGCGTGGTCGTGATTGGCCTGCCGATCGCCATCCTAAATGGCGGCACACCCGACAACCTGCTGAGCAATCTGCCCCCGGAACGCTTTGATCTTGGGGCCTGGGGATGGCCTGCGATCATTGCACTCATAGTTTCCATTAGCATGAGTTTTATCGTGTCCATGGACAGCTTCACCCGAAGTTATGCGGCAAAGAGTCCAAGCGCGGCACGCAACGGCCCTTTTCTGGCCGTTGGCTTGATCATCATCATCGGTGGTGCGGCCACCTGGATCGGTCTGACGGCAGGATTGCTGTTTCCGGACGTTGCCAGTGGCGACAATGTGCTGCCGATGTTTATCGAGAAACTATTCCCAACCGGCTTGAAGGGGCTGGTTTTAGTGGGCTTGTTAGCAGCCGTCATGTCAACGGCCGATATCTGCATCTTGACTGTTTCGGCCAACACCACCCATGACGTTTATCAGCGCTTTGTGAATCCTGCAGCATCAGAGCAACAGCTTTTTAAAATTGGCATTGCCGCTTCTGCCCTGGTTGGCCTTACAGCGGGCCTCATGGCCTGGCAAATGCAGGATGTAATCGATATCTTGCTGATCGGTTTTACGATCAACGGTGCCGCGCTGGTGATCCCAACGATTGCTGCCATTTACTGGCGCCATACCGATTCCAACCCGGCCTTTTGGAGTATGCTCGCAGGCCTTGCGACCGTGCTGGGTTGGCATGGCATGCGACTGATCACGACCGATCCGTTATTTACAATCGACCCTTTATGGCCCGGCTTGTTTGCAGCCGCCACCGTGTTTGTTATCGGCCATCGTCACCGCGCGCCTTGGACTCCGCCCACCAGCGTGGAGGTTGAACCATGAGCGATCCCTTAAAGTTCGAACGGGCTGGGGATGATGACCGCATTAATCTCGCGGTCGGGCAGCCCTCACCCGATCTGATTCCAACCGAGATGCTCCAGACTGCCGCAGCCAATGCCTTCAACAAGGCGCCCGAGCATGCCTTCAACTATGGCGACCCACAGGGAGAGCTTGCCTACAGGGCCGCTCTTGCTTTGTTTCTTCAAGGCCAAGGCCAGACTACAGTGTGCGCCGAGTCGCTTTTTCTCACCGGCGGCAGTTCTCAAGCGCTGGATTTTATCTGCGAGCGTTTTACCCAGCCTGGCGATGTTGTGCTGGTCGAAGACAGCACCTACTTTTTGGCGTTACAAATTTTTAAAGACCGAGGGCTCAACATCGTTGGCTTGTCCTGCGACGCGAACGGCATTGAGCTGCCTGCTCTCACGGCCGCCATCGAAACCCATAAGCCTCGCCTTCTTTACACCATTGCCAGCTTTGCTAATCCCACAGGATTATGCCTCGCTGAGGATCGGCGCGCGGAAATTGCCCGCCTTAGCAGCGACCATGATTTTATCGTTGCAGCCGATGAGGCCTACCAGTTACTGCACTTCGAAAAGCCTGCACCCAAGTCCTTTAGCCACTTTTTGAATGATGGCAACATCCTGTGCCTTGGCACGTTTTCCAAGATTTTGGCGCCCGGGCTGCGGGTTGGCTGGCTTGAAGTGAGTGAAGGACTCATGCCTAGACTCTTAGCCTCCGGCTGGGTAAACAGTGGCGGCGCCATCAACCAAATGGCTTCCTTTATTGTCACCGATTGTTTGCAGCAAGGCGCGCAAGCGGCGCATTTATTAACACTGCGTCGCACCTTGGCCGCGCGCGCAGCCGTGATGCAATCGGCGCTCGAGGCCAGCCTACCGGAGTTTGCCAGTTGGACCGTGCCCGCAGGCGGCTATTTTTTTTGGTTACGACTGACAGACCCAAGCAATACAGACAACTTGGTCGCATCCGCAAGCCGCGCCGGCGTGGGTTTTCAACCTGGCAACTTTTCATCGGCCAATGCCCAACACCCCAATTACTTAAGGCTCAGCTTTGCCGCCTACGACAGTGCCGAAATCGAAACGGGCATACGCCGGCTTCGCGCTGTTTTGAGTGCGCGCTGAAGTACCGTAGTAATCCTGTTTCTGCCTTGCAGGCGCGCGCAACGGTGAGTGTGACGGCTCAGGTAATCCAGCCTGCCCGACGAACAGCCGCAAGAAACCGCGAAGACGTGCGACTGTTTGTGACGTCCGGACATTAGATTTCCTCTGAACAATTAGAAACAGACTCGCGTTTGCTAACGCTTATTGACTATTTGGGTCTAAAAGAGGCCTAATCCCTTTGATCGAATCAACCTTTTATTTAAGGCAGCGATTCATTTGCTGACACAATATTGATGGTGGCGCAGTGCAAATACTCAGTTTCGTTAAGATCTTATTCTCACCGATTGTCTTCGGGTTTGCGTTCATTGGTCCCTTGTCAGCCGAAATCATTACCGCGCTCGAGATCGCATTGCCCATTGGGACGCCCCTCTACTGGGGGCTGTTGATTGGCGGCCTGTTAGGTCTGATGGCACAGGTTCGCGGCAGCTGGGTCTGGGTGAAGCCCTCATGAACAATCCTGCGATGACAAAAGAAGCCTTACTGGCGCTTTCCCCCGATGCCTTAGACGCGCTGGAGCGGAAAATTGCGGGCAAATACATGCATCGAATTCCCTGGGGCGCTGTCGCTTGGGGTTTAAGCAATCTAATAGTTTGGCTATCGCTCTGGCCTCTGGTTCTATTTGACTACCTATCGATCTGGGCTGCCTTCCCAATTGCGGTGCTCAATGTCGCCCTCAGTTACTTGCCATCCCACGAAGCGCAACACAGCATTATTGCCCGTGAAGGTCATCCCTTACGCTGGCTAAACGAACTTGTAGGGCATGTGTCCACTATCCCATTCGGGCAACCGTATCGTGTTCTTAAAAACACACACATGGAACATCATGCGCACAGCAACCATCCAGAGCTCGACCCTGACTACGCAGTGCACGCTAAAGATGATTGGGCCTTTTTGAAGAACAGTATCCTCAGGCGCCAACCTGCAGGCCCTGCCCAAAAAGCATACGGCGACACGATGGAGCGTATCGGCAAATCGCATATGCTGCTCGATGCACTCCTATTCAACCTGGTTTTTATGAGCGTGCTGTTCTCGATGGCTTGGACGGGCCACGCCATTGAAGCCGCACTGCTTTGGTGGCTTCCGAAGCATATTGCCCAAACCTACATTCAATATTATTTGAGCTGGGCGCCCCACCACCCAGGGATTCGCCAAGAGCGTTATGGGCAAACCCGCGGCTTTAAGAGCAAAGTTGGAAACCTGCTGAGCATGGGCATGCAATACCATATTGTTCATCACCTTTATCCAAGAATTCCGCTCAGCAGTACACCAGCCGCATTTCATGCTTTAAAACCGATCTTGGAAATTCGAGGTTGTGATATCGGGGGATGGTCGGAAACGCCCTGAAGTAAGAGGCACTTCGATTCCTGATTTTCGCGGCTGAAAACGTTACTAACGTTCATGGCTCTCGCCTTCTTCATTAGCCGATTATACTAATTCATGTCAGCGGCAAACTACACTGGACCCTGCCTGACAAGTAGACGCCGCGCATCGTTTAAGGTTCTAGGCCCCTAAAAGACTGCCCTGCATTTAAAACGCGCAGCAATCCAAGCCAACTTGGATCATTCGCGGCCCGACCAAGGCCCGAGTCGCGCGAAACATTAAAGATTAGCTGTCCGCCACGCCCAGCGCCTGCGCCAACGCAAGCTTGACGCTGGCCATAAGTCGCTGGCTGACCCGTGCCTGCGGATGAAACACATCCCCTGCGTGATACAAACCCGGAAACACCACCAGCTCGCAAGGCACCCCTGCGGCATTCAATCGCCGGGCGTAATCGACGTCTTCATCGTAGAACAGGTCTTCCGTGCCCACGCAGATGTGCGCGGGGGTTAGATGATGCAAGTCGTCTGCTCGAGAGGCTGCGGCATAATAGGATGCGTTCTCTGCTGGCTCACCGTCCAAGTACATTTCCCAGGCGGCAAAGGAGGTTGCTTGATTCCAAACCGGATGATTGTCGATCTGCCCTGACTCAGTTGCGTGCAGATTATCGATCATCGGATACAGTAACAGTTGTAGTTTAAGCTCGGGCCCCTGATCATCACGTACTTTGAGCGCGAGGCCTGCAGCCAAACCTGCCCCGGCGCTCGTTCCGCCAATGGCGAGACAGTCTGAATCGATACCCAGTCTGCCGCCCTCGCTATGAAGCCACAGCAGCGTGTTCCAAGCGTCCTGTAGACCCGCAGGAAACGGATGCTCCGGCGCCAACCGATAGTCAACCGAGGCTACCGTGATGTCTAGATCATAAGCCAACTGCTTCGCGCGATTGTCCTCCGCGTCACCGAGAACATATCCGCCCCCATGAAGCCAGAGCAAACAGGGTTGATCCGGACGATCTGATTTACGATAGAGCAACACCGTTGTGTTACCCCCTTGCGCCTCGACCTCGTGGTGCAGGGTTATGACTGGGGGAGCATCCACAGCTTTGGGCGCCGCCGCGAGCGCTTCCCGCAAGGCATTAAGACCGGCCCGGTCCACCCGCAAAGCAAGCTCCTCGGTAGCACCCTCTCGAAGTTCTGGGTCAATTCGGTTGTAATCTAGTTTCATAATCATTCCTTTACTGATGGTCGCGCTGCTGCGTTTGCAGGGATAGATAATCTGATGATGGCGAGCCTTTAGGATCAATCCGGTGTTAAGCGCCCGCATGAGAGCTTTAAATTGATTGATTCAAAACACACCACTGCCCGTGAACGATCCTCTACATCTTCGAAAAAATGCATCATGGATTTCACCTCGACCGCGATGGGAATTTCAAAATCTTTGCCGCCATTTTTTTAAAACTCGATGGCGGCGAGGCCTTACCTCTCAACAAGGCGATCAATACAGGCGATACATCGTCATAAAGTCGCCAATCCTCTTCGTCATGCTGCCCAGCTTGGGCATGAACCTGTTGCTCGGTCTCACTCCCAAAATAGGCCTCGCAGAAGGCTTGTCCCGCATCTGATAAATGCTCCGACCGCAATTCCCCTTCCAAAACCGTGGTCAAAAAGGCGGCGCCTGCAAGGTCCTGCATTTTGATACGGCCCACGGCCGATGGATAATTCTGCACGAGCCGCTGATTCAACAAATCGTTCGTGACCAGGAACGCAATAAGCGCGCCAAGGGCTTGGGTGTTGTTGCCGACTCGGCCTAACGTAATTGTGGCGTAAATTTGTGACATCGTTGGTACAACCTGTATTCAAATAATCAGCAATGGTCGGCTCTGGTCAAAGCAAGTCTGTGAGCTTCCGCATCCCAGCGCCCAGGAACATTAACTGCTGTCGCAGAATAAATCGATCCCAGCCTATACAAAAATGACGCACGCCCAAATCGATATAACGCTTGGCCTGCTCGACGCTGCCCAATTCTATACGCGGCTGAATCCCATACTCTAACGATTTTTGAATGACCAAGGCCTCGAACGGTTTGATCGCTTCAGAATGTTGCAAGCTCGGCTCGGCCCTTGAAAAGCTGAAATCCGCCGGGCCCCATTGCGTCATATCAACACCCAGTTCGCGCGCGCGCGCCAAGATCGCATCGAGATGATCAACAGCAATCGATTTCTCGATCATAATGCAAAAGACAATGCTTTTGAGGTCCTCCAAATAGGCCTCGGTATCATAACTGCTTAACGCCGGCCGCCGGAGCTTAACGCCCATATCACCGCCCACGCTGGGTTGATCCGGGCGAATAATCCGATGCGCGATCTCAACGTCCAAAGGCGTACGAATATCGGTAAACAAAACCGCTTTAAACCCTGCACCCAAAGCGCCTTGCGCAATGAAACCTTGAGAGGCTTGGTCCGGTTTGATCATCAAGGGCAAACCGCCCGCTTGCGCCGCACGGGCGAGGTGATACAAAAGCGGTAAATCGAATGCCGCGTATTCCGCAGAGAATTCGCCGTAATCAAATAACCCAGTGTCGCCGATCAACTCTGGAATATCTGGATCGGTAAACATGAAGTGAGTGCCGAGGGTTGGATGACCCGCCGCAAAGCGCTCCCGAAACGTATTTGGTAAGACCATGGAAACTCCTCCTCGTCCCTCAAATTCTAGTATATAAGCGTAAATCGCGTTGTTCGTGGTTCCTGAATGTGACTAATCAATGGTCCATAACAGGAGAAACACCAATGACAAACTATACCACCATCGACATTATTGAAGCAGGAGCTGCTGCCAAAGAAGACTTTGAAACCGGCCTCTTGCATCACAGCTCACCACTACCCACACCAAGCAATCTAACTGACTTCGCTCACGGCTATTTGTCGGAAGCATACCGATTATTGGGAGGTGGCGAATGAGCATCTCAAGCATAGCTATCGGCTCTTACTTTTCAGCAGGCAAGTATCTTTACTGCAAGGTGGGTAGCTACAAGGTCATGCGTGTTGGCACACGGGAGATATACCGTTGCCACCCTGCGGCCACTTACAACATTCAAGCTCTGTAATAGCAGTCGATCAACAAACTGGTAGAATTAGACTGTGGTAACGAGACGTCCAAACAAGAAGGCAATTGACCACCTCTTCCAACGAGGAGGTAGCGGACCGTATTGGCTGGACGTTTCCATCCCACCGTCTATCCGTTCGTTATACCAAGGTAAGACTAGGCTTCGCTACAGCCTCAAAACCAAGTCAGTCACCGAAGCCATCAGGCTCAGGAACATTGTCTTGCGTGACCTAGAGTTCCACAAGGCCGTAGCCGAAGATGAGGAGTCTAAGGACACCCCAGCCAATAGGTACAGCAACGCCTTGGAGGTCTACAAAGACGCTCCTGCGGAAGCTCTGGAGGCCCTAATCACTGATTATGAGTCAACCCACAACCTACACTCATCCAGCAATGCTTCAGTCGCTGATCACCCCACTTACTTTGCCATGTTGGCAGCTGAGCGGGGAACCACGTCGAGGAGGCGTGAGTTCTCCCCTACTCTAGCTGAGGTGCTAGTCCAGTTTATAGACAAGCGATCAAGCGACATGGCTAAGTCAACCGTTGACGGCTACAAGAAGGCTGTGAAGAAGTTCGGTGAAGGTGTACACCTCTCAGACATTAACCTACTAGCTGTAACGAAATGGCTTGACGATGTCAGCGGTGGCACATCAACCATCCGTGGAACCCTTATCTGTCTAGCTCAGCTTTGGGAGTTCAGCAGGACTCGAGGTATCGTCTTAGAGGACTCTAGGAACCCCTTCAGAGGCCTCAAGGTAACCGGTCGGGCCAAGGTTCGCCCTACTCCGCAGATGTCTCAAGAGAAGCTCAGGGAGATACTCGATTTCTGCAGACCATCTTACGCTGATTACTTTATGGTTCTGGCTCACACTGGGATGAGGTCAGCTGAGGTGGACTCCCTTGAGATCGTGGTTAAGGACGGTATCAGGTGTTATAGCGTTACCAAGTCCAAGACGACCAGCGGAATCCGACTTTGCCCGATCCACCCAAGGATCAGCAATATCGACATCACCACACTACCCAGGTCTATGACGGTTAGATCTTGGCTCCAGTACTCCATGCAACAGGGTCGATTGGAGCTGGCAGAACGTGAAGGTCTCCACTCACTACGAGTCAACTTCATCACTTCCCTACTATCAGCAGGTGTGGAAGAGCGGCTTGTGAGCCGAATTGTGGGCCACTCGGCCAAGACAATCACCCAACATTATGATCGAGGAGACCTTAAGCAACTGCACGAGGCCGTCCTACAACTACCAGATCCAATATCAATGTAGTGTCTGTGATCTCTACTCAGGACAGGGCCATTCTTCATACCAACTCGTAACTACCAGCCAATCTGCTGCTCTATGGTGCAGCTCAGGATTGTCCCGTAAATAGTTTCTGGTTAGATCCACCGATTCGTTGAGAGTCGCGCCGTCAGGAATGCACACCTCGTCAGATTCGTACCTTCCTCTATCATGCACACCCAACAAGTACCCGTAACAAAAGCTAGCTGGAATGGGGTCATCTTCCGGTTCACACATTTCCCACAGTTGGGTGCCGTCGATCATCGCACGGCCTTCCCAAGATGATGCGGTGGTACTAAAAATCAATAGGGCTAGGGTTAGTAATATTTTAATCATTCTTAGAGCTTCCCGAAACGTGTTGGATAAAATCATGGGGCCCGGCTCCTATTCCTGCCAAGACTGTCTTATCAAAATCGGCCTAGGCCATTTGGATGCCAAACCTTTCTTCGTGAATTATTGATGTTTCAAGATTAAAAAGCGAATGGCGTACACAGACGTGGATCGCCATCGGGGCGGCCGAACCTCTTTACAGCGGCGCCTTTTGAAACGCGATTTATCCCAAGCGGGCGCAATCCGAGTTAGCGAGACTCATCCAAGGTCCTGACATCCCCGAACAACTTAATTGAGCCCCTAAGATCTGTCGAGCACAGCATGCAACATCCGCCAAAACGGCCTGGTCAAGTTACCAGTAGATCAAATACCTTTGGAATGGTTGTTGCGCGCTGGGTTAAGCCTCTGGCTGCGGCGACGAGTTTAATAGGATTGGCCTGTGCCCTCAGCGCACCCGCCAGCGGGAAAGCCCTTGGCGAGTTACGCTTGGAATGTAGCCAAGCGATTAGTTTAAGCCGTGATCCGACAGCTATGGGCGTCGATATCTATCAGATTGCGACATGTTTTGGGTATATTGAGGCGCACATCGATTTGACGCCGGCGCCCTTCTGCCTGCCCCCAGAACTTGCAATGAGCGCGATCGCCGAGCGCATTCTGCATGAAACTCGCGCCGATGACCCTAACGCAAACGCCTCGGTCGCTCTGACGGAGCGGCTTCGCGTGAGCGCGCCTTGTCATGAATGAGAGCGCTAATTAGCCCGCTGCGCTCGCAGCGATCCATCTGACAGGACACTTCCCAAACCGCACCATCGGCCCAATAATACCGCGCACTGCCCTGACGGCGTCCTTGCTGAAATTGACCTTCGAAGCGATCGCCAACATTGCTTGCTCGGGATGCCCCATAGACCATAACGCCACGACCATGAGCCAAGCCAAATGCAAACTCGCCCACATACCGATCCCCATTTGAAAACATCATATTGCCGCGTCCCGCGGCTCGATGGTTTACAACAGGGCCTTCATATAGGTTACCGTCGCGATCGCGGAGCTTCACTGGGCCATTGAGCCGGTCGCGAACCCAGAACCCAGTGTAGGAGCCGCCATCGCTAAGATAATAGGTCCCTCGACCCATCTGCATGCCACTTTCGAAATACCCTTCAAATCGACCCCCATCCGGGAAAGTCATCACACCCTGTCCGGCGGGCTGGCCCGCTACAAGTCGACCTTCGAATTGGCGCCCGTCCCGCAGCTCGACCTTGCCGATACAAGTTGGATCCATAAAGGGATCACACGGCGAAATAATCGTGTCAGCATCCGCTGAGTCATCCGCCGCCGCAAACCCGTTAAGACTTACGAGCATAAGAACAAACGCACCCAGCAACCGCGCACTGTGCTGAACCAGCTTGCCGGACCGAATCCCTTGAATGGACTGAATGATGCTTTCGAGACGCATACTGATTTCCTCGCTTGCGTGAAACTTTACCCTGAACGAAACTGATTGTAGTTTGTATGACCGATATTGCCACCCTTCAGGAGGTTTATGCCATGAACACCTTGATTCCAATCTTGCGTATCTTTGACGAAGCAATGGCCCGAAGCTTTTACCTGCGCTATCTTGGGGCGACGGAAACCTTCAGCCACCGCTTTGACCCAACGGCACCGCTGTACCTTGGTGTTCAGTTGCACGAGGCTGACCTACATCTTTCGGAGCATTTTGGGGATGCCACACCCGGCAGCAGCATTCGATTGAGGGTTGCGGATCTGACCCGTTATCACGCGCAAATAACCGAGACGCCTCATTCCAATGCCAACCCGAGCATCAATGAACAGCCCTGGGGACTGGATATGCCGATTAGTGATCCGTTTGGCAACCGCATCATTTTTTGCCAGTACTAAAACCGCGTCCTTTGCTGAACTGTTGCACGGCCTGAGGGCTGCTTGATCAAAACAACGCCGGCCTTGATTCACAGCGTCACGACCAAGCGGGTTATAACCCTTTCCGATCCGCCCCAAGATCAGACAGTCTCAAAACCACTTAGAAAAGGTTCGATCCCATCTTCTATAAGCTGACTAAAAAGGCTTCAAGCGCCAGGTTGGTCTGCTCCGGCGCTTCCTGCTGCACCCAATGCCCAGCGCCTTCTATAATAGTTGCCCCGCGAAACGCCGCGCAATGCTCGCCGGGGGCCGCATAGAGGTCTGCGCCTGGAAAAAAGTTGCGCACGGGGTCTCGACTGCCACCGATAAACGTACTGGGGGGTTGCAGCGCTTTGCCTCGGATCTCGGGCAATTGCTGCGCGTCAAGCGCCTGCGCGCGATAACGATGGGTTGGCCCAACAAAACCCGTGCTTTCAAAAGCCGCAGTATAAACGTCGAGATCAGCCGACGTCATCCAGGTGGGATAGGGATCCGGGTCGGTTAAATCATCTAACAACCCTGCATCCTTGGGCTTGTCTTTAAGCCACTCATTTAACGGCGCATCCCCCGATAAGGCGTAATAGATCTTGCGCAGCGCGCTGCCCACGTCTCGGCCGAGTTCAGCCTCAACGACGCCGGGCTGCTGAAAATAGGTTTGATAAAAAAAACGGTCTGGATACAGGGCCTCCCATAATGGCAGAGTCGAGCCTTCCGATGGCGGGATATACGGGACCGATAGACCTGCGACCGCACGAATTTGCTCTGGAAAACGCAATGCCGTCGTGTATACCTGCGGGGCGCCCCAATCATGACCAAACAAAATCACCGGATCATCCGACAGCGCCGTTGCAATCGCCTGAATATCAGCACTCAGTTCAGTCTGAGTGTACTGCTCGACCGCTAAGGGATGACTGCTGCCGCCATAGCCTCGAACATTTACCGCCGCGACCTGATAACCCCGCGCCGAGAAATACGCCATCTGATGCCGCCAGGAATACCACAGCTCCGGCCATCCATGTACGCATAATATGAGCGGACCCTGGCCGGTGACTTTTACTTCTAGCGACAGATTATCGCGCTGTACCCACTGCGTTTGCATCTTGACTCCTGATCGAATGTTACAACTGGATTAAAATCTTGCCTCGTGCGCGTGATGGACGCTTCACGGCAGTTACCGCATCGAAAACATCGCTCGTTTGCAGGCAGTTTGTCAATTGCCAAGCCACAG